>JACQAM010000019.1 GCA_016194975.1 Bacteroidota bacterium | reverse complement strand
TAACTTTCCACTGGGCATCGGTTGTATCAGTCGAGTACATTTTTAAGAAGTTTTAGTCGACCTCAAATAAAATGCACAAAAACTTTTGCTTTCGATGCCCCTTATATAATTTTCAACAAATCATTTTTAAACAGTTTCTTAATTTATCTTTAATTAAAATAATGCTGCTAAATAAAAGAAACATTATTTTTCACATTTAAATAAAAAGTAATGAGACAATTCTGGAAAATTCCGAGTTTGATACAGATCGGATTCGCTCACATGCTTGCTGTAATTTTTATCTCCCCGGAGATCATTAAACTGTACGAGAAAATATTCGTGCCGGCTTATGGATATCATTCACCGCCACTCAGCGTTACCGATTGGGTTCTATTTGCGATAGGCCTGCTCCTCTTTGCCTGGTTGCTCTACACTATTTTTCGTCCGGGCGTGCATACCGCCACTTTCAACGGGGTTTCACACGCCGGCGGTTTTATATTTATCAATCGGAGAAGTGTTACTTACGATTTCAGTTCGTCACATCCTTCTTATGTTTTTATCGATATCATCGCCCCTGCGTTTTATTTTTTTCTTTTGCAGTTAGATCTCATCGGCTGGATAGAACGAACCTACGAACACGAGATCAGCATTTGCATAGGATTGGTAATTCCCTTCCTCCGGCTTTTCGGTTGGTATGTACTGCGAATAAAACCAAACAGCGAAGACGATGTTGCTAAAACAGCGTGGAAACCCGTAGCTATACTTTATGGTTTTTTTGTAATGCCGATTTTAATACTATTTCTGATAATCAATTTCAATATGAATCATCAGGAAGCAAAAGGACTGGCGAATCTCACCGTGGTTACTGAAGCGAACTGGAAGGGAAATGAAACTTACAATTTACTTCTAGATTCTGCTTATAATTCAAATGATGGTTATCGGAAAAATGCTACGCGGATCATTCGTTTACGCGTCACGCAAAAAGGTCCGCCAACCATCTGTGCGAGAAAAGATGATTATGATAATATCTGCTGTTCTGTTCTTGCCACGCTGGGAAAAGATGAAGACGTGTTGCTCTATCATTATACTTATAAAACAGAAGACAATCTTTTATACGATAGCACTCAGCATCACCAGGGAAAAATTATTGATGTAACAGGACGGCTCATGCCTATGCCAGACGAAAATCCAACACCGTGGGGAAGCGAATATTGCGGACTGGAGAATTTAAATCCACAGCCAAAATGGGTTCTTGAAATAGAGAATCCGTGAGGACGAAAATTAATTTGAACTTTAAAAAAGCACAACCATTTTTAGAAATACATCTTTCCTGCTTTTAAAATCCAACATGTTTTCCCAATGAAAAAATTTTTTCTCCTCGCAACAACTTTCATCAGCATCACATCATTCGCCCAACTCACGGGCATGCACGTGCTCGACACATTTCACATCAAAAGTGATGGCGGCTGGGATTACATTGCGGTGAATCATGAAATGAATCGCGTGTACGTGTCGCACGGTACACAAGTGAATATTCTCAATGAAACAACCGGCGATTCTGTTGGAATAATTCCGAATACAACCGGCGTGCACGGCATTGCGTGGGATGCAGCGCTCAACAAAGGATTCACAAGTAACGGAAGAATAAATTCGGTCACAGAATTCGATCTGAAAACAAATGCTGTGCTGAAACAAATTCCTGTAGGAGAAAATCCGGATGCGATCCTATTCGACCCGTTTACAAAAATGATCTACACCTGCAACGGAAGAAGCAGCAACATGAGTGTGATCGATCCTGCGAAAGACACAGTGGTCGCAACAATTTCTCTCGATGGAAGACCGGAAACAGCAGTGTGGGACAGCACCGGAAAAATTTATGTGAATCTCGAAGACAAAAGCAGAATCCAGGTGATCGATGCAATGACAAATAAAGTAACAGACACCTGGAAACTCGGTTCAGGAGAATCTCCATCGGGATTGGCGATCGACCGGAAAAAAGGCAGATTATTTTCCGGCTGCGAAAATAAATTGATGATCGTGCTCGATGTAAAATCAGGAAAAATAATTTCTGAAGTTCCCATTGGCGATGGATGCGATGGAACTGCTTTCGATCCCGGAACAGGAAATGCATACAGCTCGAACGGGGAAGGAACATTGACCGTAGTGCATGAAAACGCCGATGGAAAATATTTTGTTACAGAAACAGTGGCCACAAAAAAAGGCGCACGCACACTGAGCGTGGATACTTTTAACCACAAAATATTTTTACCGACTGCAGATCTCGGTGAAATACCCGAGGCGACAAAAGACAACCCTCGTCCCCGTCCGAAAAAAATTCCAGGAACTTTCTGTGTGCTGGTGGTAGGAATATAAAAGAATTTCCAAACTCCAAATTCCAAACTCCAAAAAAGAAATTCTGTTTTAAAGTTTAATTCCCTGAATTTGGGATTTGGGTTTGGGTGCTTGGATTTTGTGTTTTTTTTCACGTGCTGACAACCTGTAAGCGCGAGCGCCAGTCGGGCACAGGCGCGCACGTATGAAAACCCTTCGCCAGTTACTCCTTTATTCGCTCCAATTATACGCTCCCTACTCCCTACTCCCAACTCAGAACTCTTTGGCACACTATTGGAAAGAGTATATTTGAAATCAATAATCTGCCTTATGAAACGCTTACTTTTTTTACTCGTCGTTCCCGTTATTATTTTCAGTTGTCGCCACCAGAAAGCGGCAACTACAAGTACAAATACCGATACCAATATTTATACTTCGCAAACCACGAATACAACTTCTACTATTCAGAACACGAATGATACTACTGTGACGACAACAGTCGTTACTGCATCCACTACAACGAATGTGAGTGCAAACAACGACACAGTGGTAACCACAGTTTCTGCAGGAGGAAATCCGAATCCTGCTGTTGATTCTTCCAGCATTTACCGCATCACGATTCAATTCATCAGCAAAGGAGAAGGAATTGATTCGCAGACTGCGGAAGATTTTGAAAAATGGCTCAACGATTATCCGAAGCATCCGGCGTATGATAAAACGCAGTGGGGGCGCGAAGGCGAAACAAATTACTGCTTGAAACTTCACGAGTTATCAACAAGAGAACAGGATATTTTCGTGAGGGATGTCCGCACCAAATTGGCTGACAAACAGTTAGTGATCGTCAATGAATATGCAGAATGTAAAGGGCGAAAAGTGAACTGATTCCCATTGGGAGATTCTGTAAATTTGCCGCGAATTCTTGATCATTAACTAACCTGCGCTGAGGGGGATAAAACTTTTTCGGCGCATAAACTTTTTTTCAAATGAAAGAATACGGTCCAAAAGGCAAAAACAATTCTCTTCCCGCTCTTGGAATTACAAATGCAAAAACAATTTACTGGAATCAAACACCGCAACAATTGGTGGATGCGACGTTGAATGCAAAGCAGGGATCGCTTTGTGACACGGGCGCGATCGCTGTCGATACCGGCGAATTTACCGGCCGCTCGCCGAAAGATAAATTCTGTGTGGCGGATGCCATCACTGAAAATTCTGTCTGGTGGGGCGACATCAATATTAAATTCACTCCCGAAAAATTTGACGCACTTCATAAACGCGTGACGGATTATCTCGCAGAAAAAGAAATATGGGTGCGCGATTCCTATGCTTGTGCCGATCCGGAATATCGTTTAAACATTCGCGTGATCACAGAATATGCGTGGTCGAATCTATTTGCGAATAATCTTTTTCTCCGCCCGGCTGAAAATGAAATAGAAAATTTCAAACCCGACTGGCACATCATCTGCGCACCGGGATTCAAAGCCGATCCGAAAATTGACGGAACACGCCAGCATAATTTTGCCATTCTCAATCTCACGAAAAAAATAATTCTCATTGGAGGAACGGGCTACACCGGTGAGATCAAAAAAGGAATTTTTACTCTGCTGAATTATATTCTTCCGCACGAAAAAGGAGTGCTTTCCATGCATTGCTCGGCTAATGAAGGAGTGAATGGCGATACTGCAATTTTCTTCGGACTTTCAGGAACGGGCAAAACAACTTTGTCGGCCGATCCGAAAAGAAAACTCATCGGTGATGATGAACACGGCTGGAGCGAGAAAACGGTTTTCAATTTCGAAGGCGGTTGTTATGCGAAATGTATCGATCTGTCAAAAGAAAAAGAACCGGAAATATGGGATGCAATAAAAACAGGAGCGCTCCTCGAAAATATTGAATTCCTTCCCGGCACGAACACCGTTGATTTTTCGAGCACGAAAAAAACAGAGAACACGCGCGTTGCTTACCCGATCCATCACATTGCAAATGCAAAAGAGCCATCGATAGGATCCGCACCAAAAAATATTTTCTTTCTTACGGCAGATGCTTTCGGTGTGCTCCCTCCTATTTCAAAACTGAATACGGCACAGGCGATGTACAATTTCATTTCGGGTTACACAGCGAAAGTTGCTGGAACTGAAATGGGAATTACAGAACCGCAAACTACTTTCTCCGCTTGTTTCGGAAAAGCTTTTCTTCCTTTGCATCCGGGAAAATATGCGGAGCTGCTCGGAAAAAAATTAAAAGCAAATCCGGATATCAATGTGTGGCTCGTGAATACCGGATGGACCGGCGGAGCTTATGGCGTTGGTTCGCGCATCAAACTTTCTTACACGCGCGCACTCATCACAGCCGCACTTGAGGGAAAACTTGCGAATACAGAATTTCAATCTTTGCCGGTTTTCAATCTTTCTTATCCGAAATCGTGTCCGAATGTTCCAACAGAAATTCTTAATCCGCGCGACACGTGGAAAGATAAAGCAGCGTACGATGCCACTGCAAATAAACTCGCGGCACAGTTCGTAAAAAATTTCGAGCAATACGCTTCCGGAGTTTCAAAAGAAATTTTAGATGCCGCGCCGAAAGCGCAGATGGTGAATGCATAGTCAGCCTTCGACAAGCTCAGTCTGACAAGTGTCGTACAAACAATTTTGAATTGAAAAGTGAAAGAGCCACTCAGAGATGGGAGGATTTTTTCTTGCAGATGCTGACGGAACATGCTGTTGATTCAGAATGTGCTCAACACAGTATTTAATAGCAATATTGTTCCGGAAATATTTTAATTAACGGAACAGCTCACTCATTTCTCCACCACAAATTTTGTTTTGAAGATCTTCTCATTCTCCGTTATGCGGATGAAATAAATTCCCTCCTGCAATGCTGGATCGTTAATGGAAATAATTTTCTGGCCGGCAGGAATATTTTTTGTTTCGGAATACACCACTTGCCCCTGCAGATCATAAATTTCCACGAGCGCTTCTCCTCCACACAGCATTCCCATTTCGATCGAAAAATTTCCAGTCGATGGATCAGGGAAAATACTCAGGGAATTCTCCGCGGGAATATTTTCATTGAAGCCAAGAGGCACTGCCTGGCAACTATCAATGTAATCTGTGAGCGCCTGGTATTTCAGCGAAGTTGTTTCATAAATATTGCTGAGGGCACCCATCGTACCCACTCCCGCGAGCGCGAAGTGCATGAAGAGTGTTGCGTTCGTAGTATCACGCAATTTCTGAAACCAGGTTTGATAAAACGTAAACATCGCCGGGTCATTCTGTACCGCATAGATCGGGGTAGTCGCACACGGAGCTCCACCGGCATGAACATCCTGGCCGCCTTCATAAAAGATGAGCGGTATTCCGTATGAAAGAGATGTTTGTGTCGCACTTACAAGCATCGGGTAGTAAGAAACCATTCTGCTCTGTGTGATGGAAATAATATCAGGCACCGTTGCATTCGGACAATAATTATTAATGAGATTGGTATAGTCGGTCTGTATCCATTTGAAATAAGCATCCACCGAGATCGCATCTGCGCCACTTCCATTTGCAAGAAGGTAATTCATAATATCAGAAACTTCTGTAGTGTTTTGGGTGAGCCTTCCCGCAGCTACGCGCACGACACGAGTCGACATTGCGCTGCCGAAAACAGACGACCATATAGAAAAAATATTTTGCAGGAAAGAAGCTGTTTTCTGTGAGTGATTCGCGCCGGTTCCGTTTGTCTGGATGTAATTATAATTATTGACTGACAAGATCTGGTTCCAGCATTCATTGGAATATTCGAGATAAATTTTCAGGCCTGGATCAAGATTATCGCGGAACAATGTCGCAAGCTGTGTGATGTAATTATTGTCGGCCTTCGTCGGAATATTCATCCAGCAATCTTTTCCCTCGCTGTTACAAAGTTGTATCGCATATTCCCAGGCAACACCGAGTGTATCAAGTCCGCCCGTGGATCCCTGCGTATAAAAACCGGGCAATCTCCTGTTCTGCCATTGAACTTCAGTATTCGTGTTGTTATTGTTCCAATCCATAAAACGTAACGTGGTGAACGGAGCGATCTTCCCGGTAAATACGGTGTTGAAGGGTTGCGTAGAATAAGTGAATTCAGTTCCCGGCATAAGTACGCGGACATTATGAACCGGATCGGTTACCAATGAAGTAACAATCTTCAGATAAATGCCGGTGCTGTTCGGCGTTACATTAATTTCAATTCTTCCTGCATTGTTATTATTGACCACATAAATCGAAGAACCGGCAAAACGAAAAGTTCCTGTTCCGTCGTAGAGCACCACATAATTTCCGGCAGGATAATATCCATTAATTCCACTTACCATTTTTGTAAAAAGAGTTCTTGGTAATCCGCCAACGTTAACCGGAAGTTGCAACGGGTAACCATTCGCGTCGAGTGGAATTGAACTCAGTTCATTCGTATTTGTGCCGATCGGAAATCCTGCAGTGTCCTGGGTAGACCACACATCACAGGTTTTCATCAGGTCGGCGAATGGTTGCTGAACATCAGTAAAACTGAGCGCAGTAAGATTCATTCCCAGTTTCATCCTGCAGGTATCAATTGTCGCTTGTGCATCGAGATAACTTACAACGATTGCGAACAAAATCGTGATCACGTGTGTTTTTTTCATGGAGCAGGTTTGAATTTGTTGTACACGAAACTAATTCATTAGGTTTCAAATCGCATGCTCTATTTCGAACATATTAAAGGTTTCTAAATGTATTATTCATAATAATATATTTATATTTACCAATGTAAACTTTCACTTATTTCTTAATTATTTGAAGTATTCTAACATCGAATATGAGATCTTCCACAGACCTGTTTGACCTTGTAAGAGCGCTACGCAAAAGCGAAAAACGTTATTTTAAACTGAATGCCCGGTTTCATTCGGGGGAAAAATCATACCTGAAATTATTTGACGCAATAGAAAAACAAAGACAATACGATGAGCCGGCATTGCTCAGAAAATTTTCGGGAGAACGTTTCACTGCTAATTTTTCAGTCGCAAAAAAATATTTATTCGACCAACTCATTAAATCGCTCTTGTCCTATGGCTCCTATAAAGACACCGATTCCGATCATTCGGAACTGATCGAGATATACAAAATTCTTGAGTACAAGGGATTGTCAACGCTCGCGCTGAGGTACCTTGACAAAGCGAAGATCGCAGCTTCCGCAGATGAAGGATTCCTCAAACTTTATTATGTGCTTACCAAAGAATACATCGCATTGGCTTATTCTTCAAGTGATGCTTCTATGGGCCGGATCGACGAACTCATCGGAAAAAGAAAAAAAGTGCTGATGCAGATCGAGAATTATTCTTCCGTTGCCGATATTCTTTACAGGCAAAGAAATTTTCTGAGAAAAAGGCGATATTGCCGGACAAAAAAAGAAAAAGATGAGCTGCGGAAAATAGTCTCACCTCTTTTCAAAAAAAAAGAAAAACTTATGCTTTCCGTTACTGCGCGCGGACTTTTCAATACCGCGATCTGCGAATACTACAACGCCACGGGCAGCCCGTTGAAAGCGATCCGGCATTCCGGAAATTATCTGCAGCTGAATAAAAAATATTCGCCTGACCGGATCGAGATCCAAACGATCAATGAACTGAGTACACATCTGCTCCTGTGCCTGCGTAACCGTTTCTTCAGGAATTACAAGGAGCACCTGGAAGATTTCTACCATAAGATGGTCAACCTGAAAAATACCAATCGCTTCGTGCTGATGTATGAGAAGTGGCTGCTCTTCGAGATCGGGTATCATAACAGTACAGGTGATTTCGAAAAAGGAAAACAGCTTTTGCTCCGGGAAAAAAATAATTTCAACCACTTCGAGCGATGGATGACCAAACAGGGAAAAATGAGTTTATATTATGCGTTGGCTTATAATTCATTCGGGATGGGTGAATATAAAAGTGCGTTGAAATGGTTGAACGGAATTCTCAATGACAACAGTACGATGATCGAAGAATTCGGTTTCGCCAGAATACTTTCCATTCTTATTTATTATGACCTGGGAAATACCGGCTTGCTTGAATCTTCTGTTCGCTCAACTTACCGTTTCCTGTTGTCGAGGGAGCGATTGTATAAATCGGAAAAACTTATTCTTGATTTTATCCGCCGGTATAAGACCATTCACAACAGGAAGATCCTCCGGATAAAATTTTCAGAACTGAAAATGAACCTTGAAAAAAATTTCAGGAATCCGGCAGAGAGAAGCATTCTGTATTATTGTGATTTCCCGGCGTGGCTGCAAAGTAAAATTGAAGCAAAACCTTTCATCGATTTTGCAGCAAGGTATTCACCGGATAAAAAATAATAGTGTGAAGCGCAGGCCTGCTTAGCAGACCGGGATCGTCGAGCTAACCGGAAATTATTTTCTACAGCGAAAGTTCAACGGTGTAAACTTTTGTGCTGATCTCATGCGATCTCCATGAAATTCTTTTCTCTGCCCGCAGCGTACGATGCCACTGCAAATAAACTCGCGGCGCAGTTCGTGAAAAATTTCGAGCAATACGCTTCCGGAGCTTCAAAAGAAATTCTCGATGCCGCGCCGAAAGCTGCGATGGTGAATGCGTGAGTGAATTTTTAATTCTCATTAAGAAGAGCCGGTTTTGAGACCGGCTTTTCCCTTTTTTATATGATGCATGCTTCCCCTACAGCTAATCTTTGTCATCTTCTTCCACCCTCCTTTGATTTTTCTTTACGGGTATATTTCATCCGAAACCGAATGCGATGAACAATGTTGTTGCGGAAAAAAAAGAAAATGTCATCAGCATTTCCGGCCTGTGCAAATCATTCGGAGATCGCCTTGTATTGGATCATTTTTCAATGGATGTACACGAAGGCGAGAACCTCGTCGTACTTGGCAAATCGGGATCAGGAAAATCGGTTCTGATAAAATGCATCATCGGGCTCATGCGGCCTGACTCCGGCAATCTTTTAGTTTTCAATGAAAATATTTCAAGAATGAAACCGGATGCGCTTGACCGGATACGTGTGCAGGTAGGATTTCTTTTTCAGAGTAATGCATTGTACGATTCCATGTCCGTAAGGGAAAATCTTGAATTCCCCCTGCGTCGTCATGGAAAAGATAAAACGAGAAAAGAGATTACTGAACTCGTGAAGGAAGCGCTGGAAAATGTGGGGCTGCTCGACGCGATCGATATGATGCCCGCAGAATTATCGGGTGGAATGAAAAAAAGAATTGCTCTCGCACGCACACTAATACTGAAACCGAAAATAATTCTTTACGATGAACCCACTACAGGGCTTGACCCGGTTACCGGAAAAGAAATTTGCCATCTCATTGTGGAGGTGCAGAAAAAATACAATGCCAGTTCCATTATCATTTCGCACGACATCAATTGCGTGAAAATTACTTCGAACCGTGTAGTGGTTCTCATTGACGGAAAATGCTACACGAGTGGCACGTTTGAAAAACTTTCCGAATCGGGGGATCCGAATATCAGCCAGTTCTTCTATTGAAAAAAAATGGAAAGGCAAATTCATCCGGAAGAAAAAATAAAAAACAATGGCCCTGCCAGGTTCAGCGAAGCCATGTTCACTGCTGCCGGACAAACGAAATTCCTGTTCCGCTATTTCAAAGAACTTTTTATTCCGCCATTTGAATGGAATGAAACATTCAACCAATCATTCGCAGTTATTTTCAAATCGTTCATTCCATCCGGCATCACCGCATTTGTAATGGGAATCGTAATCGTTCTTCAATCGCGCCCGTCGCTCGTAGAATTTGGTGCAGGAGCTTACATTCCTTCCATGGCCGCAGCAACGATCATCCGCGAAGTAGGCCCGCTCATCACCGCTCTCATCTGCGCGGGCAACATCGGTTCAGGAATCAGCGCTGAACTCGGATCGATGAAGATCACCGAGCAGATTGATGCGATGGAAGTTTCCGGGGCAAATCCATTTAAATTTCTTGTCGTCACGCGCGTAACTGCATGCACACTCATGATTCCCATTCTCGTGATCTATGCAGATGGAATTTCATTGTTGGGCGCTTACACAGGAGCGAACATAAAAGGTGAAAGCAGTATTTATCTTTTTTTCGACCAGATAATCGAGAAATTAAAATTCAATGATGTTTTTCCTGCGTTGATAAAATCTGTTCTGTTCGGATTCACGATCGGCATGGTGAGTTGTTACCAGGGATTCAATTCGCAGAATGGAACTGTGGGAGTCGGCAAAGCCACGAATGCAGCGGTGCTTTCTTCCCTGCTTTTCATCATCATCATTGATATGGTGGTTGTGCAAATTGCAAACATATTCAACATACTCTGAAATAAAAATGAAAATGAATAAATACCTGAAGCGCAAACTCTGGCTCGGAATTATTGTGACGCTGAGCATAAGTTTTTTTATTGTCGGCATTTTTTTCATTGGGAGAAAAGAAGAGATCTATGTTCCCACATTTCATGTGAATGCAGTCTTTGAAAATGTGAACGGGTTAAGGGAAGGTGATTTTGTAAGATATGCCGGTGCAAAAGTCGGGGTGGTGGATAAGATCACATTTGTGAATGATACGACGATCAACGTAGAGATGAAAATAGAAAAACGCATGCAGCAATTCATCATGAAAGACGATATCGCTTACATAGCGACCGAAGGCCTTGTCGGAAATAAATTACTGAACATCAGCGCCAGAAAAAAAAGCAGGCAGGCGATAAGCGACGGAGATATCCTTCAAACTATTGAACCTTTCGATTCCGAATCGATCATTGCGCAATTACTGAATACGAGTGATAATGCCGCAATCATCACAGCAAATCTTGCTTCCATTACGGGAAAAATGAAAGCTGACAAAGGAATTTTCGAATCGCTGGTTAGCGATACCGACGCACGCGCCGATGTGCAGCAGATTATTGCGAATGTAAAAACGACGAGTGTGAGATTGAGTGATCTTTCCTCGCACTTTGAAAATCTAACCGAGAACCTTAATGTCAGCGGCGGTGTTGCAGGAGCGCTCTTCAACGATACATCGCTGGTGAATGAACTGCGGAGTACCATGAATGATTTGCAGAAAAGCAGCGCCTATGTATCAGAAATCAGCAAGCGTTTCTCGGAGAATACAATACCGGGCGCACCGAATACATTTTCATTATTGATGAATGATACCGCTTTTGCAAATGATCTTCATCAAAGCGTAACAAACCTGAAAACAAGCACACAGAAACTTGATCAGAATATGGACGCGCTGAAACATTCTATTTTGTTGCGGAGATATTTTAGAAAACCGGAACAGAAATAAAAAAATGCGATTGAAAATGGAACTGAAGAAAGTCGCTAACTGTTCGTCGTCTCACACCAGGCCATAATGCTCAATGAGAATGTATTTTTTGCATAAATCCCGCCAAAGCATCCTCCAAACCATTGTTCTTTTCCAGAATCCTAAGCCATTCAACAAACTCTTTTCTATCCGATAATTTATGCTCAGTCCAAAGCATATTCTCATCCAAAATCGGGCTATCGTTTAACTCGGCTAAGGCGATGATCAAAGCGGCTGCCAATGCATGCTTGATTGGATCATTGTTTGCTGCCCGAATCGTTACAGATCCCCACCATCCTTCTTCATCAGGATCTTCATAACCTGGAATCGGGCTTATATAGGTAAAAGTCAATTCAACAATACCGTCTGGATCTTCTTTAAGATTTAGAGGCTGTTTAAATTTCATCCTTCTGTTTTGTTATGCGCACTTTCAACAACTCATCAAGATTCTGATGTGCTGCGCTGAATCCCTGCTCAAAGCCCATTTCAACAATTGCCTGCAGATCTTGTTCGCTTGCAAAAGTAATTTCAACTTCAACTTTTGTCCCTGTATCAGTGCCCATGAATTTCACACTCCAATCCATCACCGGGAAAGCCGGATTTTTATTTCCATTCTCATCGCAGAAGTAATCGGTAGCAGAAAAATATTTAGCTGGAACGACCTTTTTGTAATCTGCTTTTGACCAATGCTTGCTTCCGTCAGGTCCGATCATGCAATAAAGCCAGGACCCGCCTTCTTTAAAATCCATTTTTTTTGTTTCCGCTTTCCACGGTTTAGGCGCCCACCATTCGTCAAGAATATTACTATCCGTCCATGCTTTCCAAACTAATTCAATTGGAGCGGAAAATTCTCTCGTCACCATCATTTTTTTGTTGCCCGGGTCTTTTGAGAAAATAGTTTTCATGTTTTTTTTTATAAATAGTCTGTTTGTTATTTCATTTATTTTTTCTCCGAAAATTCTTTCAACGCTGTACCAATGATATGTGTCCATCCCACCGAGAAATTTCCTTTTGCGAAATCCGGATTGCCGGCAGGAAAAGTTTCAAGTCCGCGATGGGTGAGTACAACCCTGGTTTTATTTCCCACTGCGAAAAGTTCAAATGTGACAAATGAATTTCCTTCATAACCATCATACCTCCAGCTATACGTGAGTTTCTTTTCCGGGATCACTTCAGTGACAACGCAGATATGGAGATATTGTTTTTCCGGGCTCGGTCCGCCAACGAATCGGAATTCAAAACCAACCTCTGCCCTGAATTCAGGAAGACTGAAGTACCAATGCTTCATTTCGTCCTTGTCCGTGATCGCTTTCCATACTTTCTTCAAAGGTGCGTCGTAGGTTCGCTCAATGATGAACGGCTCATTTTTTTCTTTTTCCATTTTTTTTGATTTTATTTTTACTTTTTGGTCCCGATTGAATTTTTTTAAGGTAATCCCCCAAAGCATCCAGTTTGGTTGTCCATATTTTCCGGTATTGCTCTACCCAGTCGGAAACTTCATTCAGTTTGTGCGGGTTCGACTCGCAAAATCTTTCCCTTCCCTGCTGTCTGACCACAATGAGCCCGCATTCCGTAAGTATTCTTATGTGTTTCGATATTGCCGGCCGGCTTATTTTAAAATTGTCGGCAACTTCATTGATGTTCACATGCCTCCTGGCGACCAGTTTAATAATCTCTCTTCTCGTTGGATCGGCGATGGCCTGAAAAACATCTCTTCTCATTAAATGTGTTATTAATATGTAACCATTCGGTTACAAATATAGGAAAAAGAGGATAGCAAATGCACAGGTAAAGCAATCTGCCGGTTAAAATCCGTATAGCCGAATATTTTTAACTTTGTCGCCTTAAATGAAGGCCTTCCCGGAGAGGTGGGTGAGAGGCCGAAACCAATAGTTTGCTAAACTGTCGTACGGGTCAAACCGTACCGAGGGTTCGAATCCCTCCCTCTCCGCAAAGAATCAAAAACAAAATGCCGCGAACAAAGCGGCATTTTTCATTATGAAAGCTATATTTGTAAATAAGCTCTTCCTGAAATTATTCTACTATGAAATTCTTTTTACCATCGATTATTTTTATGGCGCTTATTTTTTCCTGCAGCGATTCATCGCAGGGAAAATTCAAAAATACCGACAGCACCGGAACAACAAAATTAGATACCAACCTGAAATTTCTGAAAGAACCTCCGGTGACAAAGTGGGATCCATCATGGTCTACCGACAATGTGCTGGTCTATCACTGGAAATCGGCGCCGAGCGGATTGCACCCTACCAATGATCTTTCACTGAGTTCAACACGCGTGATCATGGAATACACGCAGCGATTCATGATCGGCCCCGACATGGAAAATCTGGTGGTTCGACCCGACCTCTGCAAAACACTTCCTTCTCCTTCTGCCGATCTTCTCACGTGGACGTATGAATTGCGCGATGAACCGATGTGGGACGATGGTACACAACTTTCTGTTGACGATGTTATTTTCACACTCAAGGCATGGGAATGTCCGCTCACGAATAATGAATATGCAAAATCATCGATCGATAATCTTAAAGATGTAAAACAGGATCCATCGAACCCGAGAAAATTTATTCTCACCATGAAAGGCCCCTACGTTCAGAATGAAGATTTCATGCTCGACATTCCGATGATGGAAAAAAAAATAATGGATCCGGGAAATGTATTGGCGAAATATTCGCTCGATCAGTTTTACAATCCGGCATTTGTGAATGAGAAACATGTTGATCTCGATAGTTGGGCGAAAGAATTCAACGATCAGAAATACGGAAGACAACTCGACCTGATCAACGGGCTCGGCGCTTACAAAGTCACAGCGTGGGACGACATGCAGGGAATTGTTCTCTCAAGAAAAACAAATCACTGGACCTCGAAGCTGGTCAAGCCCGATATGTACAATGTCAGTTATCCTGAAAAAATAATTTTTAAAGTCAATCTCGATGATGCGGCAATCGGGCAGGAATTGCTTCAGCAAACTATCGACGCTTCTTCGTGGGTGAGTACACTTGGTCTCGCAGAATTACAAAAAGACAGTTCCTTCAATAAAAATTATTATTCTGCTTTTGTCCAGAATTTCGATTACGAATTTCTGGGAATGAATGAAAAACCGGAAGCGGTGAATCGTCCGCCGTTCTTTACAGACATTCGCGTGCGTAAAGCCATCGCATTAGTCACACCGGTGGAAGAACTGAATAAAAATTATTTTATCGGGAAAGGATTCCGCATGACGAGTATGGTTTCACCGATCAAGCGTGATGTATTTGATAAAACTTTGCCACTGATTCAGTACAACCTCGATTCCGCAAAAAAATTACTTGACGAGGCAGGTTGGAAAGACACAGACGGAGATAATATCCGCGACAAAATGATCGATGGAAAAAAAGTGCAGTTTGTTTGTGAATGTCTTATTGCCACAGGGCCGGTTTATCAGCAGATCGCAAATGACATTGCTGCTGCCATGTATCCTGCAGGAATAAAAGTGACAGCTCGTGCGCAGGAACTTCCCGTATTGCAGCAAACTGTTACTGCTCACCAGTTCGATCTTTATCTCGGCGCGTGGCAAAGCACATTTCTTCCTGAAGATTACAAACAGATCTGGCACACGAGTTCTTATTCGAATGGCGGATCGAATTTCTGCGGATTCGGGAATGCAGCTTCCGACGCACTCATCGATTCTATTCGTGTTACGCTGGATGCATCAAAAAGAATTCCGATGGAAAAACGATTACAGAAAATAATTTACGACGATCAACCGTATGTTTTTATGTTTTCCACACTGAGAAAAGTGGTGGTGCACCGTCGTTTCGATCACGGTGATATTTATTTTGAAAAGCCCGGCCTTTATCTCAGTAATCTCCGCGCAATGGCGCCCGGAAAACTTTCGGAAATGACAACGATCAACTGAGTTTCTTTTCCCGATGCTGAAATATATTCTCAAACGGCTCGCGATCTTCATTCCTACTTTATTTGCAATTTCCGTTCTTGCATTTGCGATCAGCGTAAATTCTCCCGGCGATCCTGTCGAAATTTTTTATTCAGGCGCGAAAGGCGGCAATGGCGAAGGTGCGAATGCGCAGAATCAATCCATGATCCGCGGCAAACAGCAACTTCGCCACCAGCTCGGACTCGATCTTCCTGTTTTTTATTTCACACTCACTTCTTACGCTTACCCCGACACACTCTATAAGATTTCAGATCCACAAACTAAAGAAACACTCGATCGTCTCATCAGCGAATACGGAAACTGGAACGAGATCAGTCTGTGGTATCACTCACTTCTTGAAATGAAAAAGAGGATGATGAATATTATTCCTGATTCTATTTCGTGCTCCACATTGGGAAAAGAAATTGCTGAAAAAAATATCGACGATGCACAGCAGGAGATCAACGCACTTTTTCTCAGTTATGAAGAAGTAGTGATCCAAAGCAAATTCGACAAGTTGCAGAAATTGATGCGGAGTGAAAAACAACTCGGCCGGCACAGCGCTCTTGTTGTCCTCGATGAACCGCTTACGCAATGCAGAAATATTTTTGCTTCCGTGAAAAATAATTCCACCTCCTGGAAAACATGGATTCCCGCACTACATTTCTACGGTTACAATCAATATCACCGCTGGTTGCTCGGCGATGGAAATCCATTCACAGGAAATGGTGCCGTAAATACAAAAGGAGTTGTGCGCGGAGATTTCGGACGTTCGTGTTTTGAGAAATTACCTGTATCTGAAATAATCGGCGATGCACTTCCATGGTCGTTGTTCTTTACGTTAACTTCAGTTCTTCTCGCGTACCTCGTGAGTATTCCGGCGGGCGTGCGGGCGGCGGCCAGGCGCGGTGGAATTTTCGACCGCGGATCTTCTATTATTTTTTTCATGCTTTATTCGCTTCCGGTTTTTTTTCTTGCCACTTTACTCATGATCACATTTGCAAATCCGCATGTGTTTGATATTTTTCCAGCGCATGGCGTAATGCCCGGGCACGGTTACCCGGATGGAATTTCACTCTGGGGAAAAATAAAACTCTCGCTTCCGTACATCATTCTTCCGCTCATTTGTTACACGTACAGTTCACTTGCATTTCTCAGCCGCACCATGCGCGTTTCCATGCTCGAAGTAATTTCACAGGATTACATGCGCACGGCAAATGCAAAAGGCCTCTCTTATTTTCGCGTCATTTACAAACACGGAATGAGAAATGCTTTGCTTCCGATCATCACCATCTTCTCCAATATTTTTCCCATCGCTGTCGGAGGTTCTGTCATCATTGAAGTGATCTTCGGCATTCCCGGTATGGGACAGAAGATTTTCGATGCGATCGGTTCAAGAGATTACACCATGATTGTAGCGGTGTTCACACTTTCCGGTTTCATGACACTCGTCGGATATTTAGTCGCTGATATTCTTTACGCGGTTGCTGATCCGAGAATTTCTTATTCGAAATAATCCGATGGCAGAAGAAAAAATAAGTGAAACGCATTCGGTGGAACGGTCGGTGATCGTTACGCAGGAAACCGCTGTTTCAGGCGAAGCGGATTTTTCATTCAGGAAATATGCATGGAAACAATTCAAAAAAAATAAGCCGGCATACATTTCACTTTACATTCTTGGATTTCTCGCGCTCGTATCTATACTTGCGCCTGTACTTGCGAACGAGCGGCCGCTTTACATGAAATACAAAGGGCAGACATTTTACCCGGCATTTTCTTTCAAAAATAAATATTCGATCACAGATCCGAAGAATGGAAAGACAGAAGAACTTCAACTCGACATCACGAACTGGAAACGCCTCGATCTCGAATCGGTGATATGGGCTCCTGTTCCGTGGTCACCGCATCAACTGGAGCCGGATAAACCCAACCGGAAATTTGTCGGGCCGAACGATCCGCAGAAATTCATTGACAAAAATGGCGATACTCTTTACATGCCGCCGCGTTTCAAACATATCATGGGAACAAATCACGATGGAGATGATGTGCTCGCTGGAATTATTCATGGCGGAAGAATTTCATTGAGCATCGGTTTTCTCTCCATGGGAATTGCTGCTCTTCTCGGACTTTTTCTTGGCGCAATCGCAGGTTACTTCGGTAACAATGGTTACCAGGTAGCACGTGCAAGATTCTGGCTGGTGATCCTTTCAATTCCTTTTGCTTACTTCTTTGCATTCGGCAGAAGAATTTTCATTCTCAAAGATGCAATGGCGGAATCCGGTTTCACTTTTCTTTTTCAATTGATCTTCAGCATTTTTATTTTTTCACTCGTCATCGCAATATTTTCTTTTCTCGGAAAACTGATCAGCAAAGGAAAATTTCTTTCGAAACAGGTTACAGTGCCCGTCGATTCGTATGTTTCCCGTTCCATCGAAATACTGAATTCCATTCCTACGCTTATTCTTATTCTCTCACTTTCCACATTAGTGAAAGAACGCTCCATCGTTTATGTAATGGTGATCATCGGGCTCACCTCGTGGACAGGAATAGCGCGATTCACGAGAGCAGAATTTCTGCGCATCAGGAGTCTTGAATATATCCAGGCCGCGCAAGCCATGGGATTCACCAACAAACGAATTATAATTCGTCACGCGCTTGTGAATGGAATGGCGCCTGCCATGATCTCTATCGCATTCGGAGTCGCGGGTGCCATACTTATTGAATCGAGTTTATCTTTTCTGCACATTGGCGTTCCCGATGATTGTGTGACATGGGGAAAATTACTGAGTGAAGGAAAAGAAAATTTCAATGCGTGGTGGATGATCGTTTATCCCGGGCTCGCAATTTTTCTCGTAGTAACAATTTACAATTTGATCGGTGAAGGATTGCGTGATGCACTGGATCCAAAATTGAAGAAGTGAGGAACGCGGCAACAGAATGCTGAAATTGCGGATTTACTGAACGTGTATTTTTTGAACATTTATTTTCCACATACCTTAATTTTCTGCATTCCGATCCCTTCAAAGATTCTCCCGAAAAAAATTTATCGTCACTTGCAAAGCTGCCTTTGTTTCTTCCGGCAGCGTTGGAATTTCCCACGGATGCCTTCCGCCGAAAGTATGATTCGCATTTTCGATCAGCTCCAGCTGGGAGAACATATTCCACGAATGAAGTAATTCTGCTTCCTGCACCGGAACAGTTTCATCTTTTTTTCCATGAACGATCAATTGCGGGATTAAAAGTTTTTCCACCGCCGACTTAATATCGAGCTTTTCTCTGTTCGCATAAAAATCCTCGCGGAGAATGATCTTCTGCGGCATATCCTGCCCGGTTCTTGAGTTGTGTTGAAATACAACACCATTTTTCAGCCACTCTTCCAGGTTCGGAGGATTCACACGCGGTTCAAAATCACTCACGCCTGCCCATGTGCATACGGCGCGTATGCGGTCTTCATTTTTCGCAGCGAGTAAAGCGATCCCTCCTCCCCTGCTGTGCCCGAGCAAACCGATGCGGCAAGGATCGATCTGCGAATGAAATCCTGTTCTCCACCACAGATCTTCGATCACAACAGAAATATCTTTCACTTCCTGCGAGTAGGTATTGCGCGAGAACGCATCAAGATCAACAAATTCTTCAGGATGTTCCGGTGTTGTTCCATTCATGGAAAAATTGAAACGTACCGCAGCAAATCCCGATCGTGTGAAATGTTCCGCTATCAGTGGAAAATGTCCCCAGTCTTTAAAACCTTTCAAGCCATGAAGAAAAATAATTACCGGAACAGGGCGGACTCCTTTCGGTGGAAAATGAAAATCTACCGCAATAGGCGGATGATCGTCGTGGTGAATGATATCACTGATCACTTTATTCATTTCACTTCATTAAAATATTTTCATGTTTGCAGAGTTCTGCCTGGCCAATGCAATATTCCATTCTCCTTAAATTATCATTAACAAATTTGAATTTCACTTCCACTTTCGAATAATCATAGTCTTTGTAATACTGTTCATCTTTTTTCTGCGGATGATAAGTAAGCACGAGCGTGTCACTCTTCATTTCCTGTTTCATTTTCTGATCGGTGTACACATTAAGCAAATACGACTTCGG
The DNA here is from genome assembly GCA_016194975.1 of Bacteroidota bacterium. Lineage (NCBI taxonomy): Bacteria > Pseudomonadati > Bacteroidota > Bacteroidota bacterium. Next base: position 167,697 of record JACQAM010000019.1, on the reverse strand, counting down.
CATGCCAAGATAAATTCCGTGGCCGGTAACAAATTTTTTTTTCCCGATGAACTCCGGCCTTTCCCCGAAGATCGGTACAGGAAGATCATCTGTTTTCTGAAGCACAATGGAAAACGGGATCTCAAAAGTTTTTTTATCGATCACCCACACCTGCATCCACTCCGATTTATCGGAAGAGAAACAAAGTGTGACTGCAGTAGAATCATTTACCTTGTGTAAACTTGCCCCATGACGCAGGAGATATTTCCCGAATGAAGTACGGCTGCCGATAACAAGCGAATCGAACAACGTGTCAGGAATGAAAGGATAAACTGCACCTGTGCCGTTCATTATTTCTTTTGCAAGCGGATCTTTTTTCTTCGATGCAGAATCGAATGCAGAATCGTCGTTAGCGGGAGTAAAAAATCCTTCCGTTCCGCAGGAAGAAAGAATACAAACGAAGACAACAGAAAAAATAATTCTCATGATGAGTGAACATGACAAACTTAATCAAAAGGAAAGTATGGTAACTTTGAGAATACGAACCGCTGGTGTCTTACGAAAAAAATAATGATCCCTGGGCTTCGCTGAAGATCCGCGATTTTGCCCTTTATCTTTCAGCAAGATTTTTTCTTACGCTTGGCGTGCAGATACAGGGTGTAGTGGTTGGCATCCAGGTTTACAAAATTTCGCCGGGCTCTACCACAGACAAAGCACTCAGTATGGGATTCATCGGACTTGCAGAAGCGATCCCATTCATTGGCCTCGCAATTTTTGCCGGGCACGTTGCCGATATCATAAAGAGAAAAAGGATTATTCTGTTCAGCACTGCATTTCTCCTTCTCGCATCCTGGTGTTTGTTTTATATTTCATTTGATAAAAATCTTTTACTGCATCTTGGCCTTGCTCCGATCTATGGAATAATTTTTTGCACGGGAATAGCGCGAGGATTTCTCGGCCCTGTTTTTCCTGCTTTCCAGTCACAACTTGTTCCGCGTGCACTCTACGCGAACGCGAGTACCTGGAACAGTAATCTCTGGCAGACTGCAGCGGTGCTTGGCCCGGCGATCGGCGGCTTGCTCATGGGATTCATCTCTATTCGTTTTTCTTATGGCGTAAGTTCATCGCTGATGACGATCTGTTTTGTGCTGATGTGTTTTGTCAAAGATCATCCGCTTCCATTGCGTGAACAAAAAGAAAAATTTTTTAAAAGTCTCACGGCGGGATTTCGTTTTGTGTTCACGAATCAGGTTATGCTCGCGGCTTTATCACTCGATCTCTTTGCGGTTCTTTTCGGCGGAGCAGTTGCCCTCATCCCGATCTTCACGCATGAAATTCTCAAACTCGGTGACAAAGCCGACATCGCGGTGGGATTCCTGCGCGCCGCACCCGCCATCGGTTCCATTCTCACGGGATTGCTGCTTGCTTATTTTCCGCCGACAAAAAAAGCCGGAAGGAATTTATTTTTCTCCGTTACGTGTTTCGGATTGTGCATTATTGGTTTCGCATTTTCCACACATTTCATTCTGAGTTTTATTCTTTTATTGTTGAGCGGATCGTTTGACATGGTAAGCGTGATCATCCGCCACACAATATTACAACTCACTACACCCGACAATATGCGCGGAAGAGTTTCGGCCGTAAACGGAATTTTCATTGGCTCTTCAAACGAGATCGGTGAAATGGAATCGGGTGTTGCTGCGAAGATGATGGGACTCATTCCTTCCGTTGTTTTCGGCGGATGCATGACGATCGTGGTTGTTGCAATTATTTTTCTCTCTGCACCGAAATTGAGAAAACTGAATCTTGATAAATTAGTTTGAAATCAATCCAATAAAAATCCCGGTAGCAAACACTATCGGGACCGAAAAGCAACAAGGGCTTTTCCTGACCAGCGCCGGGGTTACGCGCCTACTTTAAACCATTTTTCTTCCGCGCGAATTGTAACCGAAAGAAATTCCGAATCTCCATCCTCCTCTTCCTGGAATTGCAAAAAAGTTCACCGGTATATTCAGATTTCCGCTGCGGAAAGTTTTTCCGAATGCAAAAACAAAATTCGATCCGAGCGAAGGAGTGCCGCGGCTGTCGAGTCGCTGAAAAAATGCCGGTGCCGTTTTATTAATATTCGCCGTATCATTCTGCCATTGCGTTCTCGTTATCCAATTGTGTTCGGGATCGTAATAACCATAATCGCGCTTGTAAACATTGAACGTGGGGCCGAATGCAAATTCCCACCCGTGTTTGTTTGCACGCAATCCGTTCATGATCGTAAAACTTGGAATGAATAATCCCTGGTCGAGTCCGGTTACCATAGGAACAAATTCAAACAGCGCCTGGAAATCTCCGGCTGCAAGATATTGCGCCTCGAACTGGTAACCGAATTGAAACATGAGCGGGAACGCGCTGTAACCTCCCTGCGAGCGCGGTGATGCAAGTACGCGCGCGGTTTCGCTCGTAAAAAAAGTTCCTCCCATTCTCGGCCCGGAAAGATTTATTTTTTCCGTAACAGGATTCCGTGCACGCGCATCATAACTGTCGGGTTTCATCAATTGCGTGATCACATTCGGATCGACCGGCTTATTGAAAAGTTCACGGATCATCACGGCGGTCATCGTCTGCAATTCATTCGGCAGATTTAAAAATTCAGTGACCTGCGTCCGCTCGATACTTTCTGTTTGCACATTAATGAATCGCATCGTGTAAATGATCACATCCCCGATCTGCTCCACACTTCCTGTAAGAATTTTATCTGCGCCGAGAACTTTGCCTACTTCCACGAGACAGATCTTGCCGTAACAATCGCCGATCTTGAGATTATTTTTCTGAACAAGATAATTCACATCATAGCGATCCATCACATCAAACGTGTCGAGTTTTTCCAGTTCTACACGAACCAGGTTTCCCATTTGTTCCGGAGCATACACGATTCCTTTCGTGTCGATGTTGAGTACGATCACTTTTTCTTTCACATTATCCGCAGAAATTTTTCCGAACGGATAAATAAAAAGCAGGAGTAGCAACAAGCTGTTACGGATTTGTGTTTTCATTGGCGATTGGTTTAGGTTTGATTATTAGTTTTGATTTTCTTTTTTTCTTTTTTTCCGGATGGCCATCAATTTCAAAGCCGCTGGTAAAATAAATCCGGATCCGAACAAAGCGAGGTACGACAGAAAAATGAAAATGAAATTCAACACAGACATCAGTACAGATAAACGGAACAACATTCCCCACATGGAATCATCCTGCTGCTTTACTCCGTTATTTAAATTCTTTTTTAACGGATCGGAATTTTTCTGTGCGAATGGCGCATTTCCTTTCACACCATCATCTCTCATTTCTTTTTTCCTGCGCACGGTAACACTCATATCCCTGAACTGCGAATTCTGCACAACTATCATTTGTTTTCCGGAAGCAGGTATAGCACGCGGGCGCACGGGAGGTTTTACAACAAGAAAATTTTTTCTCTCCACGGTGGAATCATTTCCATTTTTTCTTTCGCCCGCCATTTTCATGTAATACCCATTCGAGTAATGACATTTCTCGATCGTCACCGGCAGGTTGCAGGAATAAAAACCGGTCATTGTAATAATGATGCACAATACAACTGCACTGCGTTTCATTTTCTGAACGATGGCTTTCATAAGAATTGGTCTTGGTGTTGAGATCAAAACTATCATGACTATCACATGGACTAAAACGGGGAATCGCGGCACAACTCCTGCTTGTTGCAATAAGAATTAAAAAGGCATTTATAATTAGGAAAGCCCATGCTTTTTTGCGATTATTGCAAATAGTAATTTAATTTTAGTATTTTCCGCAACAAATAACCCCTCACAACTGCTCCCAAAAATGGCCAAACAGGAATTCACCGTCCAGTCTCAATTCATCAAAAAGTTAAAAGAAACCGTTTCTTCCAATACTTCGCTGGTAGATGAAATGGCAGATCTTCTGAGTGTGAGTACCGACAGCGCTTACCGGAGAATTCGCGGCGAGACAGCGCTTACTATTGATGAAGTGACAAAACTTTGTACCCATTATCGTATTCCTTTTGACTTCGTGGGCAAGCCGGAAAAATCTTTCGGCAGTACAGTTACATTTCATTACCACCATCTCTCCGATGATCTCGAAAATTTTCGTGGCTATCTCATGAATATTCTGAACGACATGAAACGGATAAAAGCGGCGGACCAGAAGGAAATTATTTTTTCCGGTGTAGATATTCCGATATTTCATCACTTCGGATTTCTGAATCTTTCTGCATTCAAACTTTTCTACTGGACAAAATCCATTCTGAACGTGTCGCAGTATGAAGGAAAAAAATTCGACATCACTGCAATTCCAACAGAGCTGAAAGATTTCATCGCTGAGATCTATTCGCTTTACCTTGAGATTCCTTCTATCGAGATCTGGTCGGAAGACACGATCAACAGCACGCTCAAGCAGGTGGAGTATTATTGGGAATCGGGATTATTCAAACACAAAGAAGATGCATTGCTGGTGCTGGAAGATATCAGGAGCATGATAGGCGGAATTGAAAAACAAGCTGCAGCAAGTACAAAATTCCGAGGAGAAGTTCCGCCAGCGGGAAGTACAGAAAATTATCTCCTCTACCTTTCTGATCTCATGATCGGGAACAATTGCATTCTTGTAACGATGAATAATAACAAAGTGACTTACCTCACGCATAATACTTTCAATTCCATGGCCACACTCAGTCCGTCTTTCTCTGAAGAATCGGAACGATGGCTGAGAAACCTGATCAAAAAATCGAATCTCATTTCGGGCGTTTCTGAAAAACAACGTTTCCGTTTTTTCAGGATGATGAATGACAAGATTGATCGCGTGGAAGAGAATGTGAACAAGGGTTGAATTATTTTTTTTTGAATTTTTTCTGATGAATCCTGCGGAGCTGAAAGATTTTCTCGATGCAAAAGTGCTGCAGTACAACTGCGAGTCGTTCATCAAAAATGACCCGATCTCCATCCCGCATTTATTTTCAAAAAAAGAAGACGTGGAGATCGCAGGATTTTTTACAGCAACCATTTCCTGGGGACAACGCCCCGTTATTGTCCGCAATGCAAAAAAATTAATGGAACTGATGGATATGGATCCTTTCCGGTTCACCATGAATTCTTCCGCCAAAGAAATGAAACGGCTTGGCCAATTCACGCATCGTACTTTCAACTGCACCGATGCACAATTTTTTATTCTTGCTTTGAGAAATATTTACCGGAAGCACGGCGGGCTTGAAAATTGTTTCCGGAAAAAAAACAGGAAAGAAGCAATTATTCATTTCCGGAATATTTTTTTCAGCGTAAAGCATCCTTCACGTTCTGAAAAACATATTTCTGATCCGGGAAAAAATTCTTCTGCCAAAAGGATCAATATGTTTTTGCGATGGATGGTGCGAAAAGATAAAACCGGAGTCGATTTCGGAATATGGAAAAATATTTCTCCTGCGCACCTGTGTGTGCCGCTCGATGTGCATGTGGGCAATACCGCGCGCGCGCTCGGGTTACTCACGCGCAAGCAGAACGACTGGAAATCGGTGGAAGAATTGACGGCAAAGCTGCGCGAATTTGATCCGAAAGACCCGGTGAAATATGATTTTGCTCTTTTTGGATTGGGGATCAATGAAAATTTTTCCTGATCAATGATCAATGATCTCGAATGAATCGAGAACTTTCCTGAGTTCTTCCCAAACTTCAATAGCATAATGCGACTCCGGAGACCACTGAATCTGCAGCATATAAATACGCTCATCCGTTTCAATGAATTTATAAGCACGGTAAATATTAAAATCCTGAAGCAGGCCATTCACATTGACTTTGATGAATGTCGCTCTGGTAATCATTATTATTGAATTTTCATTGTGAAATGAACGAAGCTCATCAATAGGTTCAATTGTTATCGACATCACAAATTTCATGAAGTTTGGAAGGATCTTGGATTCATCGTTCACATATTCAATTAATTTTTTATCAAAGACAGCAACGATCGCTCCAATTGTAAATGATAATTTTAATTCCAAGGACTCTCCCCGTACCAGTAATACCCTTGCCTGGCGAATTTCATCCGGAGTCATTTCACGTTTCTCTTCCTTGAGATAATTCTTCTTCTCCTTATCTAAAAGGTATTCTACTTCCTTCATCGTAGATTCATCGGTGAATTCCAGTACCACATCATCTCCAAACTGGAAAATGATAAATTGAGATTCCCAATACATTCTGCTGTATTGATGTTGCGACTTGTTTTGCGATTCAAGTTGTGCAATGTTTTCTTTCGTAGCCATTCCGAATTTTATCATATACTCAGCATAGCTCATGTATTGTTGTTTTTTCCATCCTCTTTCAGCCGGCCTGTAAAGTATGAATGAATTTCTTTCTTCTTTGAAATTCTGAACCAGCCTTTCCTTCTTTGAAATATCCATTTTAGCAATTGTCAGTCTATTATCTTCTGTAAGTCTGACTGACCCCAACTCTTTTGCCTTTAACTTTCTCTCCCCTGCCCTGTCGATCAATATTCCGATTATAGAAATCGGGATGATCACCACCATTCCAATCGGGTAAACGCAATAGTAGGATTTATCGGTTGGCGTGATGATCATTCCCACGCAGAACAAAAGAAAAAAAACAAGAACACCGAGTGCAATCAGTTTCTGCATATTCGAAATAGAATCGATGATGTTCTTCACCGATCTGAGCGCACGCAGAATGAAATTCAATTTGGGGTCGTCTTTTTCATTTCCCATATCGGAAAATATTTTTTATTTATTTTTTGTCATTTCAAATTCCTGATCGCTGAAAGGATTTGATTCCGGAATTTTTATTTCATTGAATTCAAACTTTGCATTATGATGGCAATCATTACAGGTAGCGGTCATGTTCGTGTAACTTCTTTCAAAAAGAGGTTCGTCATTCCTGTTAATTGCATCACTCACACTGTCGAGATCAGGAAGGATGATGGATGCAAGTTTGGTTTCCGGCCGGTCGGTTTCATAAGCAGCAATATCTTCGAACGATTCTATGATCTCGTGTATCTCGAAATCAGCCAGCGGCCAGTTTTTATTTTTTCCGGCAAACCAGAGTTTGATGTGATGCGTTTGAATATTACTCATCAGTTCACCAAAGCCGGGTTTGTAAAATTTTTCCGAATTTTTTTCAAGCGAATCTACACGCGTTGCAAGTTCATTCACTTTGTAATTGTCCTGCGGATGATCGCACGCAAAAAAAGCAACGGTAAATAGAATACCGGCAAAAAGAAAATATTTCATGGCAGGAATTTGCGGATAACTGAAATCAAATATAGTTTTTCCTTTTATTTCATTATAAAATATTCTCCGTTTCCAGAAATCTATTTTCGAAATCCTCTTATCGAATTCCAAAATCTCAAATCCCACTGCCCGAAACTCATAACTCATAACTATCAACTTTTTCCTAATTTCACACCACCTAATCTTCCACTATGAATCTCAGCAAATATTTTCTCCTGCTTCTCCCGCTTCAGCTTTTCTCACAAAAAGTTTCTCCGCCTCCTGCAGCACCTGATCCCAAAGGAACTTCTGCAACAGAACGTCTTGCCGGCCTCGACAAAAGAAAAAAATGCGAAGAGAATTCCATTGTTACTAATGTCAATTGCCGCAGCGTAGGCCCAAGCGTGATGAGCGGGCGCGTGGTGGACATTGATGCAAATCCCGATGATCCGACAATTTTTTTTGTAGCGTATGCATCCGGCGGTGTCTGGTTCACGAACAATAACGGAACAACTTTTTCTCCGGTGTTTGATAATGAAGCAATGGTTGACATCGGCGACATCGCGGTGAACTGGGAAAATTCTATTGCGAAAGATATCTGGGTGGGAACAGGTGAATCTAATTCCAGCCGCTCTTCTTATTCAGGAACCGGAATTTATCACAGCAGCAATGGAGGAATGACATGGGAATACAAAGGCCTGCCGGAATCGCATCACATCGGAAAAATTATTCTGTCAAAAACGGATCACAATAAAATATGGGTCGCCGCTATCGGCCATCTTTATACTCCGAATAAAGAGCGCGGAATTTTTAAAAGTACAGATGGCGGCGCAACATGGAAACAAACTCTTTTCATTGATGAAAACACGGGAGCCATTGATCTTTTTTCCGATCCTTCCAATGAAAATGTATTGTATGCAGTGGCGTGGCATCGCGAACGTAAAGCATGGAATCTTGTGGAAGGCGGAACTTCATCCGGAATTTACAAAAGTACGGATGGTGGCGATTCATGGAATCTCATCACCGGCCCTAAAAGCGGATTTGCGCAAGGAGAAAATGTAGGTCGCATCGGCCTCAGTATTTTCCAGGGCGATCCGAAAATGATCTACGCGATCGTCGACAATCAGAATCTTCCTTTAGATTCCGTGAAAAAGAAAGACCATCTCTCCCCGAATGATTTCCGTAACATGACGAAGGAACAATTTCTCTCGCTCGATCCTGGCAAACTCAGAAAATATCTGCTCGAAAATAATTTTCCGGAAAAATATTCAGTGAATGCTGTGAATGAAATGGTACGTTCCGGAAAAATTCTTCCTGTTGCACTTGCCGATTATGTTTCGGATGCCAACAGCGATCTCTTCAGTAAACCCATCATTGGCCCCGAAATTTATTTTTCCGCCGACGGTGGAGCAACGTGGAAAAAAGTGAACACGCAGCAACTCGACGGATTATTTTTCACTTACGGTTATTATTTCGGAAAGATATGGGTGTCACCTGCCGATGTGAATGAAATTTTTATTGCAGGCGTGGAGTTGATGAAAAGTACAGACGGCGGAAAAACTTTTCATTCTTCCAATGGCGCAAATCAACATGGCGATCATCATGCTTTCTGGATCGATCCGAAAAGGAAAGGACATCTCATCAATGGAAATGATGGTGGCGTAAATATTTCGTGGGATGATGGAGTCACTTGGTTCAAAGCAAACACACCTGATGTAGGACAATTCTATTCGGTGAATGCAGATATGGCAACTCCTTATAATGTGTACGGCGGATTGCAGGACAACGGCGTGTGGTGCGGGCCTTCTGATTATTCGCCGGATCTTTCCTGGTATGACGATGGCGCGTATCCATACAAGCGTGTGCTCGGTGGCGATGGCATGCAGGTGCAGGTGGACACGCGCGACAACAATACAGTTTATGCCGGTTACCAGTTCGGATATTATTTCCGCGTGAATAAAACAACAGGTGAATCAAAACAGGTTCGCCCCGAAATGGAGCTCGGTGAAAAACCAATGCGTTTCAACTGGCAAACTCCGATTTTACTGAGTGAACATAACCAGGATATTTTATACATGGCGTCGCAAAAACTATATCGCTCCATGGATAAAGGCGATCATTTCACTGCTATCTCCGCTGATCTTACGCGTGGCGGGCGCGCAGGCGATGTCCCTTATGGAACCATCACTACCCTCGCAGAATCGTCAATGAAATTCGGATTGATCTACACCGGCAGCGATGATGGATTGATCTATGTTACAAAAGACGGCGGCGTTTCATGGACAAGAATTTCCGATAAGCTTCCGCAGAACATGCGCGTGAATCGCGTTATCGCTTCTTCTTTCGTGGAAGGAAGAGTGTATGCCGTGCTCAGCGGATTCCAATGGGATAATTTTTCTTCACTGCTGTATGTCTCTGAAGATTTTGGCGCAACGTGGACGCGCATAGGAATGAATTTACCAATGGAACCTCTGAATGTTATGCGGGAAGACCCGGTGAATGAAAACCTTTTGTTTGTCGGAAGTGATCAGGGACTTTACCTGAGTTTCGATCGCGGAAAAAATTTCATGCGAATGACAAAAGGAATTCCTCCCGTTGCGATTCATGATCTCGTGGTACAGCCGCGTGAGCATGACCTGGTGATCGGTACTCACGGGCGATCAATTTACATCGCACACATTGCTGCGCTGGAACAAGTGAATGATACCATTATGGGAGAAGCAATTTTTGCTTTTGATCCCGGCTCTATAACTCAATCAATTTCTTTTGTTACGATCGGCGGGGACGAAAAAATGTTTCCGGCAACTTACGCATCACTCAGCTGGTACTGCGGTGCAAAAACAATCACCACCATAGAATTGTATTCCGGCGATGAGAAATTTCTTTTCGCTACTGCGAAGGACACGAGTGAGAAAGGATTCAACTTTATGCAGGAAGATCTTCTAGTTGATTCAGTGAATGCAGTCGCTTTCAAAGAATGGATCAAAGAAAGCGGTAAACCACCGAAAGCTGCCGGCCATGGAAAGTATGGGCTTGTACCGGGCGAATATGTTCTGAAATTTACGGATGAGTATATGGATGTAAAAAAAATAAAAGTGCATGTTCTCGCTGCAACAGAACGTTCGCATGAAAATAATATTCCATTGGAACCCGGAGAAAATATTCCTTCCGGTAAATAATTCCCGGCTATGAAATTAAAAGCGCTCACCATAAATATCATGTCGGAAAATGTGGACCGCGCTGCCGGTTTTTACCGCGATACATTCGGTTTTGAAATTCTCACCACTGTTCCCGGCCAGGACGAAACTATTTTCGCAATGATCAAGCGCGATGAGGTCAGCATCATGATCCAGTCGATGAAAAGTTTTGTGGAAGCCAACCCGGAATACAAGGATCACAAAGTGGGCGGAACCGTTTTACTTTACATGGATGTAACCGCCATCGGCAAATGGTATGAAACCGCGAAAAAGAATAACTGTGATTTTGTAAAACACCTGAACAAAACTTTTTACGGCACCAATGAATTCACGATCAGAGATACCGATGGGTATAGGGTAAGTTTTGCTGAAGATGAAACGGAATAAAGTTTTTCCTGTAAAAATTTCGCGGTACCTTTTTAAAAATGCTGCAGCCAACGCATCAGGAATTTATCATAAACTTCGTAATAAGGATTTTCCGCCATTGTATTCTGAAAGATCAGTTCTTTTTCCAGTAACGCCTCCATGCTCCGCGTGACCATGGATGAAGTGCCAAGCCCGTGTGCGCGGATAAAAAGGTGCGCATGTGGTTTGTACAAACGTGTTTCCTTCGCAATTGCCGTCAACAGTTTCCATTGTGGTTTGGTGATCAGGTTTCTGTACTGATAAAATAAATTTTCATTCCGCATAAGAATTTCAGTCGCAGCATTTCTTGTATCCTGCAGGCGAATATGTTTATTGCCGGTCGAAAAAAGATAATTACAGAAATACTGGATATAAAAAGTGTGTCCCAGCGTCCAGGTATAAATAAAGGAAATACTTTCCGGATCAATGACCCGCTTATATTTTCTGAATACCCGCTGTATGAATGATTCATATTGTTTGCGGTCAATGTAATCAAGGTGAAGATTGCTGCAACTGGCGAAGAATGGCCGTTTGCCGCTGTTGAATATCTCATGCATCATTTTCTGGTTGCTCCCGCTGAAAATGAAAATCGTGTTTTTTGAATGCTGCATACAGGAGCGCAGTAATGCTTCGGTATTCTTCTCGGGATATTCCAGTATCTGCTGGAATTCATCGATAGCGAAAACTATTTTTATTTTCTGCCCGTCAAGAAAGTTGAAAAGCTGGTGGATGGTATTTTCTGTTCTCCTGATCTCACCGGTTTCAAAACTCACTTCCGGCTGGCCGGAAAGCCCGTCATAACTGATCACCGGCCGCAGCATTCTTATAAAATCAATGATCTTTTTTCCCAGCGAACGCTGTTCAGGAAATCGCTGATAAATAGCTGTAGCGAGATGGTCGCAGAATTCCTTCAGGCTGGAAGTGCCGAGAATATCAATATAAATACAGGACGTTCTCCTACTGTCACGGTAACGGTCAAATACGTGATGAATGAGCCCTGTTTTCCCAATCCTTCGAATGGCAAATAACGTAGTATTGATATCATTCCTGATATTTCTCTGCAACTCCGCTGTCTCTTCCTCGCGATCGCAGAAATGCGCCGGCCCTTTATAAACGGTCAGCGGAAAGGGATTGAATTCTTTTTCCACACCCAAAGATATTTCTTTTCATCAAATTATACAAATTATATCACACATTTTGTGTGATACATTTTGTATGAAATACTTTGACACGGGAATGTGGAGAAAATACCATAGGGAGGAATGGAGAAAAGAACTATTTTTACACTGAACAAACCAACTCAAAAATGGAAAACACTCCAAACGCTGCTCCCGATCAGAAAGATATTGATACGGGGAAAACAAATGCTATTCTCGCTTACTGTACTCCCATCGGATGGATCATCGCCTATATCCTGCATGGAAATCAGAAAACAAAATTCGCTGCCTTTCATCTCCGCCAGGGACTTGGCCTGATGTGCATCGGGCTGGCGATCGTGATCATTTCTGTCATGCTCATCTTCATCATGCCTTATGTCGGGCTCATGCTTTTCTGGCCTTTACGCCTGATCAATCTTCTCATTCTCGGCGCTGCTATCATGGGAATCGTGAATGCCGCAGGCGGAAAAGAACAGGCCGTTCCTCTTCTCGGCGATATGTTTTCAAAAACTTTTTCGGGCATTAACTGATTTTTCTTCATGCAGAAAATTTTTCTGCTGTTCCTGCTTTACCCGTTTCCTGTTTTCTCTCAAAAGGAAGACAGCGTCATTATCTGGCAGAAAAATCATTACCAGGATACGCTTGCGCCACACTTTGATCTCACAGATGTGCATGGCATTCGCTGGAACAGCGATTCACTGCGCGGGAAAATGGTCGTTCTTAATTTCTGGTCGGTGCATTGCCCCGGATGCTATACAGAAATGCCTGAACTGAATAAAATACCATCGGAATTTTCTGCAGATAGCATTGTTTTTATTTCTGTAGTATTCGAAAATAATTCCTTCGCAGATTCTGCAATAGCCGCTCACCAGTTCAATTATCACCTCGTGGAAGGCGGAGTGCCCGTTCATGGCGATTTTTATAATAATTGCTATCCCACTCACATTATCATTGATCAACAGGGCATCATCAGGTACAATGTGTGTGGTGTGCTCAATGAAAAAATCCTCGTCACGGAAATCCGCCGCTCATCAGCAAAATGAATTTTATTTTTTAGCAATTTTTCAGAAAGCATTTCACACGAAAGGCGTCTTACCAATCACAAACTTTTAATTTTACAAAACAAATTTCACTATTGAAAAAGACTACGCTCCTGTTTTTTCTATTTCTTTTTCTCACCAGCACATTTCAACTTGCTGCGCAAACTCATGTTGTAAAAGGAGTGGTCACCGATTCGACGGGCAATAAAAAAATATTCGGCGCAACCGTTATTCTTTTTCATCCGCATGATTCACTCGCAGTGGCGGGCGCAATGACAGATTCTCTCGGAAAGTTTTCCATCGGCGGACTTGCAGATGGCCCTTACCGTGTTAAAATCCTCGCACCGGGCTATTCACCCGGAAGAAAATTTGCAATGGTGCAGAGCGCTGATATTGATCTCGGAAATATCTTTCTTAAAAACGATGGAGTGATCCTTGATGAAACTCAGATCAAAGAGATCCAGACGCGCGTAACGCAGAGTGGAGATACGACGATGTTCAACGCAAGTGCATACAAAACGAACCCGGATGCCACTGCAGAAGATCTGCTCAATAAAATGCCCGGCGTTACCAATGATGGAAGCGGCCCGAAAGTGCATGGCGAAGATGTGAAGCAGGTGCTTGTTGATGGAAAACCTTTTTTCGGTGACGATCCGAATGCTGCTTTGAAAAATGTTCCTGCCGATATGGTGGACCAGGTGCAGGTGTACGATGCATCAAGCGAACAATCACGCCTCACCGGTTTCGATGATGGTAATTCCAAAAAAACGGTGAACATCATTACCAAGAAAGGCGGGATGAACGGAACATTCGGAAAAATTTACGCCGGGTACGGAACCAATTCAAGATACAATTCCGGTGTGACAATGAATTATTTCAATCACAATCGCCGGCTTACATTCATCGGTATGAGCAACGACATCAACCAGCAGAATTTCAACACGCAGGATCTTTTCGGTTTACTCGGTGGCGGAGGCGGAATGAAAATGATGATGGGCGGAAAAGGAGGAAGCGGCGGAAATCACGGAGGCGGATCTTCCGGCAATTTCATGGTGGGCCAGCAGGGAGGAATTTCTACTACGCACGCATTCGGTACAAATTATTCCGACATGTGGGGGCCGAAAATAAAAGTCTCCGGAAGTTATTTTTTCAATTATTCTTCCAATTTCAATAATACAAAGCTCACCAGGAATTATTTCACTACCAACGATTCCACACTTATTTACAACGACACTTCCTCCGCGTACACGCGAAACGTGAATCACCGTTTCAATTTCCGTTTCGAATACAACATTGATTCCATGGATGTACTCGTCATCAATCCCCGCTTCACTTCACAATTCACCGATTATAATAAAACGGATAACGGCGTGAATGTTCTCGCCGAAGTGATCAACCAGAGTATGACGAACACGAGAAATGCTTCTGACAATCTCGGATTCACTTTTACAAACAACATCACTTATCGCCATCGGTTCGCAAAACAGGGACGTTCCATTACGTTCGATGTCGGGAATTCTCTGAACCAGCGGAACGGAACAGGAATTTATTATACCCGCAATATTTATTTTCCGAATGATACGACGGTACTCGATCAGCATTCCTCCCTTAATTCACTGAGTACTTCTTACACTCCGTCTTTATCGTGGACAGAACCTTTCAGGAAGAAAGGACAATTTCTTTTCACGCTCACACCTTCTATTACAAAAAATGATCTTCAGAAAGAAACGAACGATCACAATCCGAACAATGAATTGTACGACATGCTCGATTCTGCTTTGTCGAACAAATACAAAAGCACCTATACCACCGGAAGAAGCGGCGTTGCTTATCGTTACGCCGGAGAAAAACTCACTGTGATTATCGGATCGGATTACCAATATGCAAATCTTGAAAGTGACCAGACCTATCCTGTGAGCGGAATGGTGACAAGCAATTACCAGAATATTTTACCGAATGCGAATATCAATTACAAATTCAATAAAACCACGAACTGGAAAGTGATCTACCGCACATCAACAGTAGCGCCTACCATTTCCCAATTGCAGAATGTAGTTGACAATTCGAACCCGCTGCAATTGAAATCCGGTAACCCAAAACTCACGCAGGATTATGAGCATACTTTCATTTCGCATTATGGAAAAACAAATTCAGATAAAGGAACCGGATTTTTTATTTTCTTCTATGGTGGGATCACGGAACATTACATTGGCAACTCCACAACCATCGCATCGCGCGACACAACGGTGAACGGAGTTTTTCTCAATCGTGGCAGCCAGCTTACCCTGCCTGTTAATCTTGAAGGTTATAAGAACGGAAGAATGTTCGTGAATTATGCAGTGCCGCTCACAAAACTGAAAATGAATCTTGGCTTCAATGTTTCGACAGGATTCACGAGAACGCCGGGAATGATAAACGGGCGGATGAATCTCGCTGATAATTTCAATGTCGGGCCCGGTCTTACACTCAGCAGTAATATTTCGGAGGATGTTGACTTCACGATCATGTACAACGGAAGTTACAACATCATCAATAACTCGCTTCCATCGCAGGCCGGTTCCAATTCCGACTATTTCACACACACTGTTTCCGCAAGAATGAATTTGATATTTTTTAAACGACTTGTCGTGAATACATCACTCGATCAGAATTTTTATTCAGGGCTTGGCAGCGGGTACAACAGTAACTTTTTATTGTGGAATGCTTACGTCGGTTACAAATTTCTGAAAGATAAATCGCTTGAAGCAAAAATTTCTTCTTTCGACCTGCTGAAACAGAATTTGAGTGTGACGCGTTCCGTAACGGAATCGTACGTTGAAGACAGCCGCACCAATGTACTCAGCCAGTATTTCATGTTCACCATCACGTGGAATGTGCGGAAGATGCAAATGCCTGCCGATGCGGGCGGCGCAGGCCAGGGTGATAGCCATGGCGACGGCCATTGGGGAAAATGAGGATCATTCCTGGTCTTTAAATTAAATTTTTTCGCAATTTTATTTTAACTTTAAGTCAACATTCTTTGCAACTGCCCGCAAAGTTTTTTTCAGAGAAAATGGAAAGAAGATTTTTTATCAAAACCGCCTGTGCATTCTGTGGCGTTGCGGCAGTCGTGAGCTTAGCAGAAAGCTGTAAAAAAGAAAAAATAAATTTTACGGTCGACCTTGGTGATCCTGCCAACGCAGCGTTGACGCATGCCGGTGGTTACATTTATTATGAGACAGTGATCGTCGTTTGTGTCACAACATCAAATTATATGGCTTTCGCCAAAACGTGTACGCACAGCGGATGTACAGTTGCATTCAATGGAAGCAACGATCATCTCGAATGTCCGTGTCACGGCGGAACTTACGACACCAACGGAACGGTGATCGCCGGTCCTCCGCCGAAAAATCTCAAAAAATATACGGTTGTGCAGAACGGAAATATTCTCACTATCAACGGCTGATGTTATTCAACCATCTACTTATTGCCGGTAAACTGGAAGAGAATGCAAAAATATTTTCTGTTCTTCTAAGTAATAAAACGAGTGAAGAATTTTTGTGGAGGCCGGCACAGGGAAAATGGAACCTTCTTGAAATTGTTTCTCACCTTTTTGATGAAGAGTGTGATGATTTCCGCGCAAGAACAAAACATACACTTTCCACTCCCGAACTTCCATTACCAAAAACAGATCCGCAAGGTTGGGTAAAAGAAAGGAATTATGCTGCTAATGATTACGCGATTACGTTGAAGAAATTTCTCTCGGAAAGAAAAAATTCTGTTCAATGGCTGCGCGATCTGAAAAATCCGGACTGGGGAAAAACACATCATCATCCGAAAATCGGGCCGATCACTGCAAAACTATTTCTCGTGAACTGGCACGCACACGATCTGCTTCACATGCGCCAGATCATTCGCACCCAATTTGAATTGCTCAAACAAACCGGCGGGGAAAAACTGGATTACGCCGGCGATTGGTAAACTAAAAATTAAAAACATGGTGACTGTAAAATGTGCAATAAGCGGAAAAGATGTTCCGGAAAATGAAACGATCCGCGGCGAATTGTTGCGCGAAGAATTATTCGGACTCATTGTGACAGATCATCCTTCTTTTTCACGCAAAGATTATATCTCGATCGAGGAACTTATCCCGTACCGGAAAAAATATGTGGAAGGACTTATTCAGCAGGAGATCGGTGACCTCGATAAACTGGAGAATGAAGTAGTAGAAGCGATCACGCATAACAAAAT
Source organism: Bacteroidota bacterium (assembly GCA_016194975.1). NCBI lineage: Bacteria > Pseudomonadati > Bacteroidota > Bacteroidota bacterium. Next base: position 150,437 of record JACQAM010000019.1, on the reverse strand, counting down.
TCTCTCAGAAAATATTGAAGATAATCTCGAAGATAAACTGACTTTCGGTCAGCGTATAGCTGATAAAATTGCGGAATTCGGCGGAAGCTGGACATTCATTATTTTTTTCTTCTCGTTCATCGTCGGCTGGATGGGATTGAATGCGTGGATACTTATGACACATGCATTCGACGTGTATCCGTTCATGGCGCTCAATCTTATTTTATCCTGTCTTGCCGCAGTGCAGGCGCCGATCATCATGATGAGCCAGAATCGACAGGGCGACAAAGACCGCGTGCGGAGTGAACACGATTATAAAATAAATCTGAAAGCAGAACTGGAAATAAAATTGCTGCACGAAAAACTCGATCACCTCATGATACACCAGAGCAAACGTTTGCTCGAGATCCAGGAAGTACAAGCCGAATTCCTGGAAGATATTCTCCGCGAAGTAAAAGAGAAAAAACAGTGAGAAAATATTTTTCGTTTCTTTTTTTTATTTCGATCGCTGTTTCCTGCGTTACCTACGATCCTTCGATCATTTATCACAGAAATTTTTCTCCCGGGACAAATTCATTACTGAGATTCGATGGCTATTATTCCGATACTTTATCGCCCGAAAAAGATCACGACGGAAAAAAAACTGCAAAGCCCGTGTTATTTTTCAGGGACGGCTCTGCATTTTCATTCGACAATTATTTTACCGGGGAAGGAAATGTTTTTGTGTATAAAGGTTCCTGGGGAAATTATTTGCTGAAAGGAGATTCCATCACACTCGAAAAATTTCAACTCATCGAAAGTAATTACACAAGAATAATTATGAAAGGAACTGTGGAAGAAAATAAAATTCACTGGACATCGCGCAAAGAACACAATGAAGATTACCAACCGGTGGACTATTCCATTTTATTTACGCCGTCTGTTTTAAAAGCGTCTCTCGACTCGACAAAAAATTTCACGAGAACGAAGAAGAAATACAATCAGTGATTCGTTGCTTTTGTTTCCTGGTTTCTTAAGTTTCCTATTGAAATCTATCGAATACCTACAACAAAGCAACACAAGAAACAAAACAACTATTTCGTACTGTAGTTCGGCGCTTCCCTCGTAATCACAATATCATGCGGATGACTTTCGCGAATTCCCGCGGAAGTGATGCGGATGAATTTCGCTTCCTGCAATGCAGCAATATTTTTCGATCCGGTATATCCCATTCCTGCGCGCAGTCCGCCAATCAATTGATAAACCACTTCACCCAATGTTCCTTTGAACGGAACGCGTCCTGAAATTCCTTCCGGAACTAATTTCTTGATATCATCTTCCACATCCTGGAAATACCTATCCTTCGATCCTTTTTCCATCGCGTCGAGCGATCCCATTCCGCGATACGATTTGAATTTTCTTCCTTCGTAAATGATCGTATCTCCCGGCGCTTCTTCTACTCCTGCGAATAAAGATCCCGCCATGATCGTGCTTGCACCTGCGGCAATTGCTTTCGGAATATCTCCGGTAAAACGAATTCCTCCATCGGCAATAACAGGCACTCCCGATTTTTTCAACGCATTCGCCACCATCATCACCGCAGAAAGTTGCGGAACACCCACGCCCGCGATCACACGCGTAGTGCAAATGGATCCCGGACCTATTCCAACTTTCACTCCATCTGCTCCTGCTTTCACTAATGCGAGTCCTGCTTCGGCGGTCCCAACATTTCCAACGATAATATCGGTATTAGGAAATTCTTTTTTCACGCGTTTCAGCATTTCGATCACACCTTTCGAATGACCGTGAGCAGTGTCTATGATCAATGCTTCCACTCCGGAATTTACCAATGCAGTCGCGCGCTCCATCGTATCATGCGTCACACCAAGCGCTGCAGCGACCATCAATCGTCCCATCGAATCTTTACTCGCATTCGGATGTTCTTTTACTTTGATGATGTCGCGATACGTGATGAGCCCTACGAGTTTATCGTTTTTATCTACAACAGGAAGTTTTTCTATTTTATGATGTTGCAATATTTGTTCTGCTTTTTTCAGATCAGTTCCCTGTTTTGTGGTAATGATATTTTCCGACGTCATCACTTCCTTCACCGGGCGTTTCAGATTTTTTTCAAAACGCAGATCGCGATTCGTAACAATGCCAATGAGTTTTCCATCTTTCGCCGTTACAGGAATTCCGCCGATCTTATTTTCTTTCATCAATGCAAGTGCATCGGCAAGTGTTGCATTATCATGAAGCGTTACCGGGTCCATGATCATTCCGCTTTCCGAACGTTTCACTTTGCGCACTTGTTCCGCCTGCGCTTCTATCGACATATTTTTGTGAATGACCCCAATTCCTCCTTCGCGCGCCATCGCGATCGCGAGACGGAATTCAGTCACAGTATCCATTGCAGCGGACACGATAGGTGCGTTGATCGAAATGTTTCTTGTAAACCTGGTGCGAATTTCAACTTCGCGTGGAAGTACATCGGAATAAGCAGGAACTAAAAGGACATCATCATAGGTGAGTCCTTCGCCGAGGAACTTGGAATTGTCAGATGACATAGAACGGTGAATTTTATGGTGAATAAAATTCGGGCAAAGATAAGGCAAGAAGTACGATTTACGATGTACGATTTACGATTATTGGGAACTATTTGTAGCGGCACACCTGTGCGTTAAATGACCTGTGTTCCTGCTCTCCGCTGCTACTCCTCGCAAGTTATGTGGCTATGAACTTTCATCACTGTGGGGTATCCGCTGCGATCAGGACTGGGAAAATTGGTCTGCGTTTCAAAAAATCTCTACCCGCCTGTTCAAATGAATCCAACGATCTAATCAGCCATTCCGGTTTCATCACATTGCTGTTCATTCCTCCAATTATTAATCAGCACATTATTAATTACCGGAGCAGCGTCACAATTCCCTTCTCGTCTATGTATTGTCCCGAAGCTGTTTTAAAAGTCAGCAACCACACATATACATCCGGTTCGCATCGGTGTCCTGCATATTTTCCGTCCCATCCGGCGGTGCGATCATTCGTTTCAAATATTTTTTCTCCCCAGCGATTGAACACGGAAAAATTATAATCTACAATGTCAACATAACCTGTCGATGGCATGAAAATATCATTCAGCCCATTATTATTCGGCGTGAATGCATTCGGAACATACACGAGTGGTTTCTGAACAACATCTGCAATATTCGACCAGGAACTATCTGCAAATCCATACGGATTTCCCGGAGCTTCCATCGCTTCCACCTGGTAAGAGAATTTTCCGATGTACTGAATATAATTCTGCACATCATCGGTGTAAATATTCTCGCCGGCATTTGTGAACGGAACTGTATTGACCGGAACAGGATCCCATACGCCATCAATGCTACGGTAAATATTATAATCCGCCACATTAGCCGGCCACTGCGCATAATCATTCCAGTAAAGTGTATTCGTAATCTCGTCATTACTTATTGCCTGCAGAAAAATTGTTCTTCCATAATTTGATATCATCGTATCTGTACCGCAACTGTCAACCGCCGACATCCTGTAGAAATAACTTTTCTTTCCTGTTTCCGCCTGGTTGTCTGTAAACACAACCATGCTGTTCGGTGGATTCGCAGCAACAGAGCCAATGAAATTATAAGGGCCGATGATCGTATCTGCACGATAGAAATTATAACTCACCACATCTGCATTCACATCCACATAACCGATCACATTCACAGAATTAGTTCCGGCAACAGTTGCCGTGCGCAGATAATTGAAAACAGGTTCCGTGAGAAAATTCGCGAAGAAACAGATCTCCTGCGATGTGGCAGTGATCGTAGTCGGATTATTGAACGCCTGCACATAACAGCAATACGTGTGAGCAGGAACAAGTCCGGCAATAGTGAAAGTAGTATCGCCCGCCGCGGTAGAACCGGCGAGTGTGAAAGGCCCGCCATTATCATTCACGAAAATATTATAACCTCCGCCGCCACCCGGCATGTTCTGATAATTATTCCACCACAAATTAGCACTCGACGTGCAGATGTCGAGCGAACGATTCAGAAAAATAGTTGAATGCACCAATGAAAAAGTACTCACATTCCCGCACGAATCCAGCGCAGCGATCACGTAACTCTCGCTTTGCTGTCCGGCATTACTGATCCCGTTAATGTATCCCGTGTTATTGATTCCCCACAACGTATCGATCGCAGTCCATATTCCATTGATATATTGATAAACAACATAACCGATCACATCGTGCGAAGTGCTTGCATTCCATCCTATCGTTGCCGTATTTCCTGCATTCACACTCACCGAATCAAGAAGAGGAATATTCGGAATAACATTATCAAGAAAAAGATCACCGTCAACATTCGAAACAGAAACGCACCCGAGCGAATCACCGATCTCAATTCTGTAATTCACCTGGTTATTGCACACCTGTATCGAATCAACATAATTCAGCGATTGCGTTGAATCGATCAATGTCCAGATGCCGGTCGGATATTCACGATAAATTCTGAACCATGGATATTGCGACGTTGGAGGAGGAATACTGATATTGTTCCAGTTGAGCAATGCCGCCTGGTTATTGCTGTTGTTCACTTGTAAATAAATTGAACTCATCGTATCGGCAGGAGGAGAAAAAATCAGTCCGCCGCAACCCGATCTCGTTTGCACATAATAGAAAACGGGTCCCGCATTTGCATTCGCGCCCACGTGTGTGTAGGTAAGCTGGTTGTAATTGAAAATAGAATCGAGGTGAATGAACGGGCCATTTACATTCGCGGAAGTGTAAATGTGATAGCTGTTGAAAGTTCCCCCCGTATCAGGTGGTTGTTCCCACGTGAGTGTAACATCGCCGTTGAGTTGTACTGCAACACAATGCACCTTTGGAGAATTTACCAATGGCTGTGCAAGAACAGTAATGGAAATTGTTGCAATGGTCTGTGCCGGTGCCGGACAAAAATCATCCGTCGTACGAAGAATGAAATCGTAAACGTTCGATTGCTGCGCACATTGATTCGTGTAGTAAACATGATTGCACGCTGTTTGCCAGTTGAAAGTTGTATTCAGATTTCCTATTGCAGAAACCGGTGGCGGTGCATTGAGTGTAGCGCATGGCGGATTGATACAACCGGCAGCCGCGTTGGTAAATCCTGCGCCAAATTCCTGTCCTGTTGCAGTAAGCGTCATCGTTTGCGGCGCACCATTACTCAGCGTATCATTATCCACAGCTGAAAAATTAAAATTCACTAATTGCCCTGCGTAAATTGTGAGATTAAAAGAAGTGTTTGCATTGAACGGCGGTGTAACAGCGGGAGGAGAATTATTTCCGCACGGAAGTAAAACCACCTGTATGTCGCGGTAAATTTCTGCAACGAGCTGTCCGCATTTCCACGCTTCCACTTTTATACACGTCACAAAATTTCCCTGCGTGAATGAGGTGTAAGAAATTTCGCCGGTAATAGGATTGATGGTAGCAGGAACATTTCCCGGATTCAACGCAGGCCCCGGCATCGGATTATTGAAAGCAAATCCCGCAACGAAAGGAATAGTAGGCGGATTTGTTCCAACAACAAATGCAGCAGGAGGCGGATTCAGGTATTCATCGAGCGGCTCAGCCCACGAATAGGAAAGTGAATCGAGTTCTTTATCTACTGCATTGTGATTGTAAGTGAAAGGATATCCTGTGCAGATAATGGTCTTCGGGCTCTCGAGAAATTCCGGTGAATTATCATAGCAGGGATTTGTATTCTGATTATTGTAGGCATACATTTTTGCGCGGAGTGTGAATCCTAAACTTCCTGCGCCGTTATTGATATTTGTCACCGACATATTCCGGCAACAATTTGTGTAAGCGAAAACCCATCCACCGGCAGGGGGAGTTCCTGAAATGGTAATGGGCGCCGACTGGTAAACGAATTCTTCCACTGCGCCCGGCACGGGCGTTGCGCTTGCAGGCCAGCCCGGTTGCGCCTGCGCATTCGCACATGTGATCTGCGGGCCTGTTACATTGCATTGTGGAGAAATATCTGTTTGCGAAACAAGATTCATGGCGATCGATGAAAGCGAAGGATTATTGAACACATCGATACTCGCAGCAGCAGGCCCCTGCACACCGTTGCAATCGCGGTATAATTTCATTTGGAAGACAAACTGCCCGTTACCCTGACAGATCCACGTGATCTCACCGCCCATGAGATGAGAGGCGGAAACGCTCAGCGGATAAGCTGCAAAAAAGAAAATAAATAAAAAAAATCGCGTTAGGGAACGCATGCTTCAATGCAATTTGCCTGTATAACAAAGGTAGGTTATTTGTCACCATTTTTTCCTGGTTTCGCTGGCCTGAATTCATTTGTTTCGAATAGAAATTTATTGTTTAATATTAAAATTCAGGATCAAAATTTCATTGGGGAAAAAAGAATAATAAGATCAGGAAAAGATCATTTATGGCGATCCGATAAGACTGATAACATGTTAAAAAAGATTGGTCAACAATTTGGCAGAGTGTGGGAAGCAACTATCTTTGCAGCCGCGTTAATAAAAAGCGTGGATTGATTCCGTAGCTCAGTTGGTAGAGCATAACACTTTTAATGTTAGGGCCCTGGGTTCGAGTCCCAGCGGGATCACCGAATACTCGTGCCACGCAAAGCGTGAGCATCACAAGCGGAAAATACCCACCGGGCATTTTCTTTTCGCTTGCTCTCCCAGTGGGATCACAGAATAAAGTTCTTTGTAAATTATGAAATCCGCAGGGACTCGTGCCACGCAAAGCGTGAGCATCACAAGCGCAAAATGCCCACCGGGCATTTTCTTTTCGCTTGCTCTCCCAGTGGGATCACAGAATAAAGTTCTTTGTAAATTAGAATCAGAATTTGGATCGGTAGTTCAGCTGGTTAGAATATCGCCCTGTCACGGCGGAGGTCGCGGGTTCGAGTCCCGTCCGGTCCGCAAAAATCCTCTCATCTCTGAGAGGATTTTTTGTTTTATTGTTTTTCATTCTTTGTATTAATATTTTTTTCATTGCATTTATTACCTCAAAATATCTGCATCATACAGTTTCTAACAATTAACCTCTCTTCCCCCACACTTCTTCAATTAATCCTGCATTAATCTTCATTTGCAACAGAAAGAAAAACAAAGCCGTATTTTTGTTTTGTCTCCCACAAGCATCCCGCAGAAGGAAGAACTGAAATTATGGTTTTTGCCAGTCTCACATTCCTCTACATTTTTCTCCCGCTCAACCTCATCCTGTATTACATCTCGAAAAATGATGTGTACCGTAACATCGTGCTCACACTTTTCTCCTTCGTATTCTATGCCTGGGGCGAACCTTTCTGGGTGCTGCTTCTCATCTTCACCGCATTCATCGATTACCTGAACGGACGCTTCATTGACAGATTCCGTCACAAAAAATGGGGAAAACTCGGAGTGGTCTCTTCCATTTGTGTGAATGTGGGTGTGCTCATGATCTTCAAGTACAGCGGATTTGTAATTGAAAATGTGAATCATGTTTTCGGAACAACTTTCCACAAACCCGGATTTACATTTCCGCTCGGTATTTCATTCTATACTTTCCAATCTGTTTCCTATGTGTTCGATGTTTATTCGAATAAAGTGAAAGCGCAGAAATCGCTTCTCAAGTTCATGATGTTCATTTCACTTTATCATCAACTCGTGGCCGGGCCTATTGTGCGATATGTGACCATTGCGCATGAAATAGATAATCGCAAACAGAGAATAGCAGATATCAGTTCAGGGATCGGAAGATTCTGCATTGGCCTTTTCAAAAAAGTTTGTATAGCCAATGTGGCTTATATCTACGTGCAAAAATATATGGGTGATCAGAGCATAGGCAATATTCACATTTTCGATCATCTTACGGTAACAGGTGCCTGGTTCGGATTACTGATGTATGCGTTCCAGATTTATTTCGATTTTTCAGGTTATTCCGATATGGCGATTGGTTTAGGAAGAATGTTCGGATTCCATTACCTCGAGAATTTCAATTACCCCTACACATCCAGATCGGCAATGGATTTCTGGCGAAGGTGGCACATTTCACTTTCCACCTGGTTCCGCGATTATATTTATATCCCGCTCGGCGGTAACAGGAAAAATCAGTACTTCAATTTATTTTTCGTGTGGTTCGTTACCGGAATGTGGCACGGCGCCAGCTGGAATTTTATTTTCTGGGGATTGATGTGGGGAATTCTTTTGTTCATCGAAAAAATATTTCTGGGCAAGTTCCTCAAAAAAGTTCCATGGTATCTTCCCATCGATCGCATTTATATTCTGTTCTTCATTATGATGAGCTGGGTGCTTTTCTATTTTATTAAATTCAATATGCTCGGCGCTTACCTGAAAGTTCTTTTCCATGTAAACGGACATGACTGGTGGGATCTGCCGTCGTGGCTCGACATTCAGGAAAATATTTTGTGGATCCTCCTTGCACTCATTCTCTGCACACCGGTTTACCGTTATTCAAATAGATGGGTCAAACAACTGATCGTAGCGCGCCGGCAGGATTATGTGTATGGCCTCACTTTTGTTTTCAACTTTCTGTTGTTGTTCCTTTCCACCTGCCTGCTGGTAGGGAAATCCTATAACCCCTTTCTTTACGGAAGAATTTAGCAGGAGTATGGGCAATGAACGGATAACTTTATGTTTTAAAAATGAAACGCAGTGCTAAAAATAAGTTCGCTTACATCAATACGGTTGTTTTTACAACCTTGCTGACTGTATTCGGAATATTGTTTTTATTCCAGAAGCACGGCGGAGTTTCAGAAGTGGAAAAAAGACAGCTCTCCCCTATTCCGGTCTTTTCATGGGATTCACTTTTCTATGGAAATTATATTGACTCCATCGATCTTTTTGTTGCTGATAATTTTCCTTACCGGGATAAACTTGTTGATTTTTCTTTCAAACTCAAAGATGCAAGAGGATTCAAGGATAAGTCGATCGGATTCTACACCAAGCCAAAAAAAATGCTGACCGGCACGAGTATTCCATTAAAAAAATCTGATTCGCTCAATGATTCTGCAATAGTGGATTCGGATATACCTGCAGAAGGCGGAGAAGAAGTGGACAACCTGCTTATCTATAACGGAAGGGCCATGGAAATTTTCGGTGGCAATGATAGAATGGCAAAAGCTTATGCCGATGTAGTGAATAAATACGAGGTAGCGCTCGCTGGTAAAGCAACTGTTTACGCTGTGGTTGTTCCATCTTCCATCGAATTCAATTCACCGGGAAATTATCGCGGAAAAGAAAAACACAATATCCAGGCGATGTATTCGAACATGATGCCCGGTGTGAAATGCGTAGATGCTTATTCATTGATTGCCGCACATCAGAATGAATATGTGTATTACAAAACAGATCACCACTGGACGGGGCTTGGCGCTTATTACGCTTACGTTGCTTTCTGCAATACAGCCGGGATCACTGCACTTTCACTTTCTCAAATGGAAATGAAAAGTAAAACAAATTATCTCGGAAGTTTATACTGGGATACGCGTGATTCACGTTTGAAAGATAATGCTGATACTGTTTTTTACTGGAAGATACCGAACGCTTTTAAACCTTACATGTACACCAAAAAAAACCAGGAAAAAGCAGTAGGCGGTTCGCTCTATGCCGAGCATGCAAGCGGTGCTAATTCCTACGGTGTTTTTCTCGGTGGCGATTACCCGATGGTGAGAATAGATTCTGATGTGAAGAACGGGCGCAAAGTAGTGATCGTGAAAAATTCTTACGGCAATCCTTTCTCCACTTATTTCCCGGCGCATTTCGAACAGACATTCGTGGTGGATTACCGCTATTACAATTATAATCTTCTTGATCTCATTGAGAAAAACGGAATTACTGATGTTATTTTCATCAATGGGGTTTTTTCTGCGAATACATCGTGGCACCTTCACATGATGGAGAAACTCATGAAAAACCCGAAAAGCAATGCCCCGGCGCAGAAAGAAGATGTCCCCTCGAATAAGGATAGCCTGAAAGCAAAAGAAAGCGATTCCATTAAAAAACCGAAAAAAGAAAAGAACTGATATGAAAAATAAAGCAGAAGAAAAAAATATCGCCGGGAAGGAAAGAACGATGGTCCGAAAATATTTTCCTGCTGCACTTATTTTCATTTTCATCATTCCGCTCCTGCACACGCGTTGTACGAGTGCGCTCGGGCAGCCGGGACAGGATCCCAACGGAACTTTTCATCTGAAGATCGATACGGCCATCGATTCTTCCATTCATCTTGAGTACGACATGATCCAGTTCTTTGACCGCGATGCACTCGACCATTTTTATAAAAGCTGGAAGAACACAAAAAATAAAAAAATGTCCATCGTCCATCTCGGCGATTCTCATTTGCAATCTGATATTTATCCGGCGCGCATCCGCAGAAATTTTCAGCGCATCCACGGCGACGGTGGAAGAGGAATGGTGTTCCCCTACTCCACTGCAAAAACTTATTCCTCGCTCGAATATAAAACCACGCACACCGGCGACTGGACGTATGCGAAGAGTCTTGTCCTTCCCCCGAAACTTCCACTGGGCGTAATAGGAATGACCTCGAACACGGTGGACTCTGATGCTTCATTCACGTTTACTTTCGATTCTGCTGTTCCTCCTTCTTACGACAAGCTGCGTATCTTCTGCAAAAAATCGCACAACAGTTATGATATGCAATTCACTTTCGCTGAAAAGATCATTCTTGTTCCGGTAGATTCTGTTGCAGGTGATTCATTGCCTTACATTGAAATTAAAATGCCTAAGACCGATCATGTCCTGTCTGTGAAAATGGTAAAGAATAATCCGTACGAAAGCCAGTTTGAATTTTACGGAATGAGTTTGGAAACCTCTTCCAATACGGGAATGATCCTGCACAATTGCGGAGTTGGTGGAGCAAAATATGAATCGATCCTCTATGAAGATCTGTTCGATCAGCAATTACCCGCACTTGACCCGGATCTTGTGATCATTGATTTCGGAACAAATAACTATATCTACGAAGACAGTATTCATCCTGATATGGATAGTATTATTATTGCAACTATTCAGCGTGTGCGCAAAGATGTTCCCGAAGCTTCCATCATTCTCACAAGCACGCAGGATATGGTGCGCAAGGGTCATGATATGGTGTGCGGCGAACAATTCTCCGATCTCGTGCGTGGAATTGCACGCAAATATCACTGCGGGTTTTTCGACTGGTACTGGATATCCGGCGGACGCGGCACAATGGTGAAATGGGGTGATAAAGGATTTGCACAGCCCGACGGAATACACCTTTCCATAAAAGGATATAAACTGAAAGGAGATCTTTTTACCAATGCTGTTCTGCAAACAATAGACTGGATGGATAAAAATCCGGCAGGCGATTCCATCGCTTTCAATATGGACAGCATCAAACTCCTTCAGAAAAAATTATTAGTAGTCGATTCCACATGGAATGATTACAAAACGAGCGGAAAAACGGTGATCAAACATAAGGTTACGCGCGGGCAGACGCTGGGAGGCATAGCGAATAAGTATGGCGTATCTGTTGCGCAGATCAAGAGATGGAATAATCTTCACAGCGACATCATACATAGCGGGCAGGTGCTGATAATTTACAAGCCGAAAAACTGTTTTGTTATGCGCCATTTTTGTCCATCCTTCGTTGCATTTCTTGGCCGTAGTCGCTCCACTATGGCCTGCAAAATGCGCCTCGGCTGAACAAAAATGGCATCATAACAATTCCAAAAAATGAATTTTAAACAGCCTCTTAACTATAACATAAAAATATTGCAAGTATTGTTTTGAATGACAATTTGTGTATTTTGCGCCCTAAATCCTTATTTACACAGCTATGAAAACAAGATTCACACTCGACTTCAAAGTATTCAGCTTAATGCTGAAAGAACTCCGCGGAATAAAAAGAGAACTTCGCAACCTTAAAAGTTCAGGCGGCGGCAATTCCGGTGAGCAACCGGTAAGGAATATCTCCGACAAGATCCACAGTTCAGAAGTAATGAGAAGACTGAAGATCTCTCCTGCTACTTTAATTAAATATGAAAAACTCGGACTTCTTAAATTCCACAAAGAAGGACATGTTAAAGTTTATTCTGAATCCGAAGTGGTTGCTTTCAAAAAAATGAAAGGCAGAAGAAAACGTCTCGGAAAAAATTTCTTCAAGAAGAAAAAATAATTTTCTTTCCTTCTTATTGAATCGAAGATTTCAAGGGAAGCAAACCTGCTGTTCCGTTAATCTTCTTTAGGGCATCTCTAAAAACACAGAAATGCAAGGCGGTGTTTACTATTCGTAAATGAGGATTTTGAGGATGTAGTCCAATGCAGCAGTTCGAAGTTATTAGAGATGCCATTTATCCTGTTTTTCTTTCGCGCACCTTCACCGCAGGGTTACCCTGGTAAATTCCATTCGCATCCAGATCATCAGTCGCTACGGAACCTACTGTAAGCACAGCGTGGGAATGACAGGTAACGCCAGGGCAAACTACTGCCTTCGCTCCTATCCACACACCATTTTCAAGAACGATACTGCCCGTAATGAGATCGAATGAGGTTTTCTTGTAGTCGTGATTCCCGGTAAGCAGAAATGCGCCCTGCGAGAGACAACAATTATTTCCTATCTGCACATTCACCAGGTTATCGATCCACACAAATTCACCGATCCACGCGTGATCTCCTATTACAAGTCTCCACGGGCTTTTAATATTCACTGATGGTTTTATGACAACACCTTTTCCAACTTTTGCACCGAATAAACGCAATAGAAATTTTTTGAATTTGCAGAAAGGAAATCTTGAATTGAAGAATATTGCATTGATACGGAACCACAATGCCCGCCTAATGAACGAAGCACCTGGATCGAATGAAGAATTATTGAACGTAGAAAGATCAACTTGTGCCATGAAGTAAAGTTAATGATTCAATTGAAGTCGCCTGTTTACCAATACAAATACGGCGCACTGCATCAAATCTTATTATCTTAGAAGCTGTTTGAAATTCCATTTTATTCATATCCTGTTTTTTCTTTTGCTGCTGGTTGCAGCGAAAAATTCTTCCGCGCAAAAAAATAAAAGCGATAGTATTTACCGGCTCCTTACAAAATCTCCCGGCGATCGTTCCCTTCGCCACGATTTCATGGCTGCCTACAGGAAATTCTCGGCCGACAGTGCGTTGATGTACGGAGAGCGTGCGCTGAAATTTTCATTGGCAAAAAAAGACAGTCTTGCCATCGCCGACTGGTATTTGTACAATGCCGGTTCACTCGATGCGCTCGAAAGAAAACAGGAAAGCAAAGATGAATTTTTGAAATCGGCCGCAATACTTCGTTCTCAGAATGATACTTTTCTTCTTGATGATGCGCTGAATTCTCTGGGCTTCATTGAAACCAAAGAATTTCATTTCAAACAGGCGAAAGATGATCTGGAAGAAGCGAATGCAATGCGCATACGCGCGCACGACACAGCGGGCCTTGCGGGAAATCTTCTGAACATCGGTTACATGTATGGTGCCATGGGCGATTACCCGCGATCACTCGAATATTATTACAAAGCGCTCGATTGGGCACGGCTCATTGAAAATAAAGATCCAACCTACATGGGCAAGGTGCTCAATAATCTCGGCTCTATTTATATGGATCAGAAAAAATACAAGGACGCGATCGGATTTTTTCGCCAGGCGCTCATTTATAAAAAGAAACTCGGAAATAAAAACGATCTCGCCAGCACGTATAATAATATCGGTTCCAATTTCATGGAACAGAAACAATATGATTCTGCATTGTATTATTTCCGCATTGCACTCGATCTGCGCGAACAGACGCACGACTCGCATGGACTGGCGATCATTCACAATAACGTGGGACAGGTTTTTGAAGAGCAGGGACAACTTGCAAAAGCAGAAGAGGAATACCGGCTTGCTCTTGATCTGCGCGAAAGCATCAACGATAAAAACGGAATACTGGGTTCACTTACTTCATTGGGGAAATTACTCTGTAAAACCAATCGTTCGCCGGAAGGAATTTCACTTTTGCGCAGGGCGAACGATCTTGCCGTGCAGGAAGGAGCGCTTTCACAACGGTACGATGCATCGCTTGCTTTGGCCAAAGGATTGAATTACGCCGGGCAATACCAGGAGGGCTTGCAGTATTCACTCCTTGCACTCGACCTGAAAGATTCTATTCTGAATGTGGCGGCCGATGAGAATGCTGCCGAAATGAAAGCGCGTTACGATCTTGATCAGTCCACACGCGCGATCGAAAAACTGAAACAGGATCAGAAAGAAACTGCATTGAAAAATAATGCCGAACAATCGCGCATGCTCACACTGCTCATCTCCGGAAGCGTAGTCGCGGTACTCATCATTCTTTTCTTTTTTGTGCGTGTGCGCGAGAACAGGAAAGCGAGAAGAGTGCTGCAACTTGCGAATGATGAGATCGGGATGAAAAATAAAAATATCACAGACAGTATCAATTACGCAAAACATATTCAGCTTGCTGTTTTACCGGAGAAAGAATTGCTCACACAATATTTTCCGGACAGTTTTGTTTTGTACAAACCGAAAGATATTGTTTCGGGCGATTTTTTCTGGATACATCCTTCAGAAAATAAAATATGGTTCGCGGTTGCAGATTGTACCGGGCATGGCGTTCCCGGCGCATTCATGAGTGTACTCGGTTCTTCACAGCTTACAAATGCAGTAACAGAATCTCCTCATTCAACTCCATCAGAAATTCTTCACCGCATCGATCATGGAATCCGCAAGCAGTTGCACCAGGACAAAGCAGGAAGCGGTTCGCGCGACGGAATGGATATTGCATTATGCACCTGGGATCAGAAAAAAAGGGAATTGATTTTTGCAGGCGCGAACAGGCCTGTGATCATTTACAGAAATACCGCTCAACTTGAATTTCTTCTGCCGCAAAAAACTGCCATCGGTGGAATGGTGGATGAAGAAAAGAATTTTTCCGATCAATGCATTGTACTCGAAAAAAATAATGCGCTCTATTTGTATACCGATGGATTTCCGGATCAGTTCGGCGGGCCGAAAGGAAAAAAATTCAAATCGGCGCAGTTCCGCGATCTGCTTGTGAAATTCTCATCGGCAGATATGGAACATACCGGGATGGAGCTTGATCAAATGTTTGATGAATGGAAAGGAGAACTCGAACAGGTGGATGATGTGTGCGTACTCGGCATCAGGTTCTGATCGTCATTTTTTCCGAATGATATAGCTGAAGCCGACGGACTGCCTTAAACATTCCAGCTGGAAATACATCTTCGCCATTTTTTTCGCTTCAGCACGTGGCAATTTTCTTCTCCATTTCAATCCGAGAAAAGCAAAAAAAGATTTTATCCTGATGATATTCCTGATCATTGCCGCTCTTATGGGCCGCACCCATTTCACAGGAAGCGGATAAAACAAAACTGCTTTATGATAATCGATACCAAATCTTTTTCCGCCGGAAATTTTTTCCAGTTTCATTCCGTTGATCTTCGAATAATGTTCGAGCGCCTTGAACGATAAATGCGAATAGGATATTTCATGAAAACATTCCATGTAGGCAACGTAGCCGATGAAATGCCCTCCCTGTTTCAAAACACGCGCCACTTCGCTGAATGCTTTCCCAACATCAGGAATATGTTCGAGCACAGCATCCATGATCGCCACATCAAACATTTCATTTTCAAACGGAAGATTTTCTGCATCGCCCACCACCGTATGTGCGCCGCCTTCGAAGGGTTCTACTCCCGTCCACTTTCCGCCGGCTTTCTCCACGATGGACCTGTTCCTTCCATACCCGCAACCGATGTCCACCACATTTTTCCCGCGACAGAATTCCGCGAGATCATAAATATTTTCGTTGATGAAAATTTCGCAATCGGGCAACTGATCAGCGAGTGTGAGTTTGCGAACACCCATTCCCGGTACAATTTTTTTCTGAGAAGAGACTTCTGTCAACTGACTTATTTTTTCCAAAGATAGAATCTTCCGTTCACCCGAAGCTATTGCACATTTTGTAATCCACACAAGATGAGAGCAGCATGCGATGAATATTCAGTAATCAAACGTCTCCGGCGATTGTCGTATATTTGCATCCACTCCACACGGAACACGCCTCTATGGGCAGCGATCTTCTTCTCATTTTTTTCCTCATTCTCATTAACGCATTTTTTGTTGCTGCGGAATTTGCTATTGTAAAAGTACGTTCATCACAGATTGACCTGAAAGTGAACCAGGGCAGCAGCCGGGCAAAGATCGTTCGTCATATTCTCAATCATCTCGACGCTTATCTATCGGCAACACAATTGGGGATCACCGGTGCCAGTCTTATTCTCGGTGTTGTGGGAGAACCTTACGTAGCTGCGATGCTTCTGAAAATTTTTCAGAAATTTCATATTGTTATCCAGGAAAATCTGCTTCACAATATTGCTTTCATCACCGGGATAGTACTGATCACAATATTTCATATGGTACTTGGTGAACAGGTTCCGAAAATTCTTTCCATCCGCTATTCACTCGAAACTTCTCTCTTCGTTGCTTATCCACTTCGTCTCGCCTATATTATTTTTGCGCCTTTCACCTGGATGGTGAATAAAACAACGCGCATAGTATTGCGATTGTGTGGTGTAAAATTTTCAGCTGATCATGAAGCGATCCATTCCGAAGAAGAATTGCGTTTACTGCTCACGGAAAGTGAAGAAGGCGGCGCCATCAAACAATCGGAGCATGAACTGATCCAGAATGTTTTTGAATTCGATGACCGCACGGTGAAAAGCATTCTTGTTCCAAGAGTGAAAATCTCGGCGATCGATATCGATCTTCAGCCCGATGAAATTTTAAATAAGGTGATCGAAGAAGGTTATTCGAGAATGCCGGTGTACAGGGATTCGCTCGATAATATTCTTGGCGTTATTTATTCGAAAGATCTTTTGCGGTTGATGAAATTCGGCAAGATGGATCGTGTTTCAATCGAAGGAATTATCCGCCCCGCACATTTTATTCCCCAAAGCAAACACATCAATGATCTGTTGCGGGAATTTCAAACACTCCATATCCAGATGGCGATCGTTACCAATGAATTCGGCGGGATCACCGGGCTTGTGACGATGGAAGATGTGATCGAAGAACTTGTGGGCGAGATCCAGGACGAATACGATGAGGAAAAACCAGTGGTTGAAAAAAAGAGCGATCGTGAATTTATTGTGAATGCCATGTCGGCAATTCTTGATGTGAATGATTTTCTGCCGATCGCTTTGCCGGAGAGTGAACATTATGAAACGGTTTCGGGGCTGATGAATTATTTATTCGGAAGGATTCCTGCGGTGAATGAAAAAAAACAATTCGGTGGTTATGAATTTCTGATCCTGAAAAGATTCAAGCACAGTGTTGATACCGTGAAGATGACCGTGCTGAATGATGATCAATATGACACCGAAGAAAATTCCTGATCAGGAAAATATTTTTCTGTTACTTTCCATCAACTTTGTATCACTCGCATAACGTACTGCAAAACGAACAGCTCCTTCCGTCCATGGCCGGAATGCGCGTTCATCCATTTCCGCGATCTCATTTATTTTCCTCGCAAAAGTTTTCGCATCATTCAGCGGAAGATCCCATCCTGCATAATTTTTCGCAAGAAATTTCCACGGAGTTTTATCGGAAATAAGAACCGGTAATCCATTCTGCATGGCCTCAATGATCACATGGCCGAAATTTTCTCCTCTGGTCGGAAGAAAAAGAACATCGTGCGCACTCATAAGCGCGGGAATAGAATCGGAATCCACGGCTTCATGAAATTCCACATTCACGCATGCCGGCAACTGGCGCGCCATCGCTTCACACTCTTTCCAATAAGAATGATCATAAACGGGGCCGTAAAAATCGGCGGCGACGTTTGCTGTAACATGCCTGAGCGATTCAAGTGCAAAAAGAATATTTTTTTCGGGAGCGATTCTTGCCACCGTAATGAGGCGCAATTTATCACGCTTTTTATCTTTTGCTATCGCGTTGACTATCGAACGGCGAGGCAGGTTTCCAGCGACGAGTACATTGACTTTACCGAATATTTTCCGCGTTTCCTCTTTTTCTTTTTCTGTTGTAGCGTGAAAAGTTACGGCGCTGAAAAGTCTGCCGAGTTTTGCAAGAAGAAGAAAAATATTCTTTTTCGTTTTCCTTATCGCAAGCGCCGATGGGGCGAGCATTCCGCGTACCGCAACAACAGTTCTTATTTTATTTTTTTTTGCTATGCGCAAGGGCCAGTGTGTAAATGCCTGCGACCATATCCCGTTCAGATAGACCATGCCGGGTTTTTCATCCAGAATTATTTTTTCAATCGTTTCCTTTTTCAATTCACCTTTTGAAATGTAATAAACACGTTTGCCATCCGGAAGAATATTCCATTGATCACTCTTAATATTTTTGTACGGTATGTGATCGGTATAGTCGGTGTCTGCTGTCACCACTGAAAAATCGAATTCATTTCCGAGCTGTTCCATGAGATTTGCACACGATCGTACAGGGCCTCCTGCTTTTTCTCCCGGCAGGAACCAATCAATGAAAATAAGTATGCGTTTGCGTTCAGTCATCGATCCCGTTTTTATTCAGCCAATGTGCGAGCGCAACGAGCGGCCACACGCGCGACCACGTGACGCGAGGATCATCCTGCAGAAATTTTTTCCAGAGTTCATCGAGCCCTTTGGCGTTGAAATATTTTCTTTCGCCGAGTGAATGCAGCCGCACTTCGCAAAAACTTTTCAATTCATTCTTCATCCAGTTTTTCCACGGAAAAGTAAATCCCATTTTCGGACGGTCAACAATTTCACGCGGGAGAAGATCTCCCAATGAATCTACCAGTAATTTTTTGGGCGTTGACGGATATTTTATTTCATCAGGAAGAGAAAGTACATATTCCACCAATTTATAATCGAGAAAAGGAACGCGCACTTCCAGCGCATGCGCCATGGCCATCTGGTCGGTATCGCGTAACAGAACATTCTGCATGTACGTTCCTATCTCCAACATGGAAACACGGGAAAGTAAATGATGAGAAGAATTGCCGGAATTAATATTTTTTATTGCCGAATCAAATGCGCTTCCTCCCCGGGTTCTGCCATCGTAAATAGTCCTGATCTGATCTTCCATGAGCACCATCCTGTAAAAAGGATACGCAGAATTAAAATCGACAGCTGAAGAAGAAAGAATTGCCTTTCTTTTATCGCCGGCAACTCCACGTTTTAATTTCGAAGCAATATTTCCACCGGCACTTCTCATGGCGCGCGGAACAACATTCAGCCATTTTTTTCTTTCCAGTTCGGCCGCCTGCTTAAAAATACTGTATCCGCAAAAAAGTTCATCGCCACCCAAACCGGAAAGCGCCATGGTAATTCCGGCCTGCTTCGTTGCTTTTGAAACAACATAAGTATTCGGCCCGTCTCCACCGGGATGATCCATCGCATCAAGAGCAGCAGGAAGTTCATGCAGAAAATCTTCAGGTGACAATTTTATTTCATGATGTTCCGTTTTGAATTTCTCCGCGATCCTTCGTGCGTAAACCGCTTCACTGAATTCCGAATCATCAAACACTACTGAAAATGTTTTCACTTTTGAAACAGCGACTTCAGTCATCAGGGCAACGATGGCGCTTGAATCAATTCCACCCGAGAGAAACGCACCGAATGGAACATCAGAAACAAGACGGCATTCAACTGCATCGCGCAGCAATTGGCGCACTTTCTTTTTTACATTTTCATAATTAAATTTTTCTTTACCTGCTTCGATCTTCGGTGACCACCATTGGTGAATTTCTTTTTCTTTCTTCGTTCCGTTTTGATTATTCCTTATCTGCATATAGCTTCCCGGTGGAAGCATTGAAATTCCTGCAATGATCGTAGAAGGAGCATGAACGGTCTGGTAAAGGAAATAATCCCTGGTCTGTGTTTCGCTGATCTCCGGCTTCATCAAACCCGAAGCGATGATGCCGCGTATTTCAGAGGAAAAAATAAATTCATTTTCATTTTGAAAAAAATACAAAGGTTTTATTCCCATCCGATCTCTTACAATGAAAACTTCGCCGGCAGCATGCTCATAAACTGCAAATGCAAACATGCCGTTGAATTGCATGAGACAATCAGATTTCCATTTTGCATACGCAGCAAGAACAACTTCGGAATCTGAATTTGTTCTGAAAACAAATCCTTCCTGCTGAAGTTCTTTTTTTATTTCCCGGAAATTATACAATTCACCATTGAAGATGAGTGTATATTTTTTTCCGGCATGCTCGTACTGCATCGGTTGGTGCCCGGCAGAAGAAAGATCGATGATTGAAAGACGGCGATGACCAAGCGTAATCCCATTCTCAGAAAAAATTCCTTCATCGTCGGGTCCGCGGTGCGCGAGCGCGTTGTTCATGCGCTGAACTTGTTCGCGATGATCGCTTTTTCCGTTAAGGCCGATAATTCCGTTAATTCCGCACACACTATTTTTTATTAAAGTTAATCAAGAAGCTGTGAAGTGTTTTTGCCCACGAAGCCGGTGTTATACGCTGCGCAAATTCATGGCTTCTTTCTCCCATTGTAAAAAGCTGTTCATCCTTCATTTCTGCTATTTTTTTTATTGCACGCACGATCTCCTGGACATTTTCCGACAGAAACATAAAACCATTTTTATTTTCTTCGAGAAAAGTTTCTGCAGCGCCCACTTTATTGCTGAGCAGAAGCGGAAATCCAGCTGCAGAAAATTCCTGTACGGCTACACACCAGGGCTCGATCCTGCTCGGCAGAATAAAAACACCTGCATCACTCATGATCTTTCCCATTTCACCCGGTTGCACAAAACCGAAATGACGGATGGAATCATGTTTCACCGGAACAAGATCGCCCGTACCGAGACACCATAATTCCCAATCATTATTATTTTCTTTTTTAAAACGGATGAATGCTTCCCATAATTCTTTCAGTCCTTTGAAATCATAATAGCGGCCGGCATAAATGAATTTATGTGGAAATTTTTTCTTCTTCTCATTTGCGGAAGTAGAAAATATTTCATTGAAGAATGCCGTGTCGGCGGAATAAAATCCGGTGCGGATATTTTTTTCCTGGAATCCCAGTTTCATCGCGAATTTTTTCTGTGCATTGCCGGGTACCCAGGCATGCGTGAAAGTTTTTCCGACTGTAAGAGATGAAATAATTCCTGCCACTTTTTGACGAAGCGTTCCTTCCCATTTGTTGTCCATGGCCAGCACCACCGGAATCTTATTTTTGAATTTCCGGCAAACAGCCGTGTACTTTTTATCAATCCATCCGCTGCAGAGAATCAGTTCCGGTTCTATTTCATAGGCAAGTTTCAAAAGCTGGTCGCCGTACATTTTTTTTCCATCATATTCTTTGAAAGAAATTTCATTCCTGAAAATAAAAGGAGCTTCGTCATTCACCGGGTAACGCACAAGATGGATCTCGAATTCACCGAAGCGAAGATTGAATTCCCTGATGCAAGCCAGTGTATAACCGGCTATTTCAGTGTACAGGATCAGTATTTTCCTCTTGTTCGACATTGGCAGGTATGGAATTTTCGACTGATTTATTCTTACGTTGTTTTCCGCAGAAGTAATAGATCCAAAAGAAAAGTGGTAATCCATTAAGGAAATAATTTCCCTGGCGGATGAGGTAAAGCATAATAAGCACGAGCACTGCATTGGAAATTATCCAGAGATCGTCAACATCGCCGTCCCGTTTCCTTACGTAAAAGCGAATAATGAACACGATGATGAAGATGACTCCCATCAAACCTGTTTCAGAAAGAAGCCTTACAAATAAAGAATTTCCATCCGCCTTATTGAAGTGAATGTCGAGTACACCCTCATTTTTAGTAAGCGAATATTTATCGAATGCAATCTGGTGAGAACCGAGGCCGGTTCCGAAAAAAAAGTTGCTTTTAAAATTTTCGGAAGCAATGTGAAAATTATTGTAAAGGACAAAACTGGAAGAATTCACATTCTCCGTCGAAAGCTCCTCCGTTTGCCACAAAGACATGGACGTGTCGATCCTGCTTTGGAATTCAGGCACGTTGTTATATAACACAACCCCACCCGCAATGATCACCGCCGTACCCATCACGAAATAAAGCGCTCTTCCATAATTGAGAATGATGAGAAAAAGTGAAATAAAAAAACCGATATAGCCGGTTGAAGAAGTGGTGAGGATGATCACAGCGAGTATCAACACAGATTCAAATTTCGTGAGCTTGTAGCGCTGCACACCTGGAAGAAGATTCAGGAATGCAATGAAACCTGCAGGAGAAAGAACAATTGCACACTGTGATGCTTCAGAAAAAACAGAGTTAATACGTATGCCGAAATTACTAGTGACGAATGCCCATTTATTAAAAAGCCAGGAATAATTATAACCAGGCGAAAAGTGGGCGTAATAAGAAAAGAACTGGATGATACCGATGTAAGAAATAAGTACAGCACCTTTCAGGTAGAACGTGAAAAGTTTATCGAGATCCATTTTGAAATAATGCACCACGCCGTAATAAAAAATTATGGAGAGTGTCATCCCGATGAAGATCTTGAGAAAAAGGTCCCACGTATCATTGCCGATCAGGATCTCAATCACACCCGTTAAAAGGAGCGCCACAAGTATGGCAATGCTGTTGCCAGAAATTCCGAAACGGGTAATGAACACCGGCAAAAGCAGAATGAAAACCAGGTAGTGAATATATCCTTCGAAAGGTTCCTTGAAAAAAGTAATGGAACTGATGAAAATGGAAATCCAGATAAGAATATTGATTATCCTGGTTTGTCTCATTGTGCGGATTTTGCTTCATTGCCGCTCATCACTTTCGTGAATTTCTTTTTCATGCGGATGAAAGTCCTCTCATAAATATAATAAGACAGAATGGATATCAGAACAGTTCCGGCGATTCCCAAACCATAATGAGCAATGTCGGCCTCAATTCCACGTAAACCAAAAGTAAATGAAGAGAGGCGGATGACGAACACTAAGACAAACATGTGATACATATACATTCCGTAAGACACATTTCCGAGTAAGTTGAATACTCGATTCTCCAGTTTCAGAAGCGATTTTGTATTGGAAGAAACATTCATGATGATGACCAGGAAAAGAACGGAATAAAAAAGATGAATTCCATCCTGGATCGCTTCCGGCGTAAAAAAGATGAGCAAAGGGATCAGAATATAAGCGCTGAGCTGAACAACAGGAAGGTAAATGAGTTTAAGAAATTTTTCTTTTTTATTAAATAACAAACAGGCGCCGAGTCCGCCAATAGCCATGCATTCCATTTTTGTCATTGCAATAAATGCTTTGATGGAATTGATCCAGTAATTATGCGGAATGAAATGAACAAGCACAAGCATCGCACACTTCAGCGCAACGATGAGTATGATGAAAATAATGAGCACGCGGAAAAGATTCGAAAATTTTTTCGCGATCCACGGCCAGATGATATAAAATTGTTCTTCAACTCCTATCGACCAGGTTTGCCCGATGTGAGGAACGGACGGGAACATAGCGAGCGCAAGATTCGGAAGCATAAAAAAGAAAAGCCCGAATTTGAACCAGAAATGCTGCGGAAGAAATTTCTGAAAATAATCAAGATGAAGAAATGAGATATGTGGAAAAATAAAAAATCCGGCGAATATGAGCAGGTAGTACACCGGCCAGATACGGAATATCCTGCGCAGGTAGAATGCCCTCACTGAAATTCTTCCTTCCTGTTTTTTTTCTGAAAGCAAAAGATACGTGATAAGAAAACCACTGAGCACGAAGAAAAAATAAACTCCCAATCCTCCGAGGTTGAAGAACACCGGTTCATTCCACCTGCTCCTGAGCCCGATCATCGTCTTCAGCATCTCAACGTGCGTGATGATCACGGCCAATGCCGCAAAAAAACGGAGACCGTTAAGACCTGGAAAATAAACCTTGGTTTTGTGCTCACTCATAGAGCGGAATTGGCACACAAATCTAACGATAAACGACCTATTTTTCCGAATAGAATTCCAGCACTTTTTCGCACACGCGCGAAAGTTGTTCTTCCGTCAATTCATGAAACAAAGGCAAACGCACAAGACAATCGCTGAAGCGATCGGCATTCACAAGTTTTCTTCCATCGTGCCGGTTCCGGAAGAAAGGGCTTTTGTGCAATGACTGGTAATGAAAAACAAGATGAATATTCTGTGCGGCGCAATCGCGGATAAGTGCATCGCGCTCTTCCTGTGAACGGCAAACAAGAAAAAAGATATGCCCGTTATGATCCGTTCCTTTTTCAATTTCGCAAACGCCGATTCCTTTTTTCACAAGAGCATCATGCAACCGATCGTAATAATTTTTCCAGTTGGAAATTCTTTTTTTATTGACCACGTCAATGCATTCCAATTGTCCGCAGAGAAATGCCGCGTTCAGATCCGAAAGTGAAAAAGAAGAACCGAGACTGGTCCATTCATAACGATTCACTTTTCCACTGAGAAAAGATCTCCTGTTGGTGCCATTTTCATAGATCTCCTGCGCACGTTCCACCAGCGATGCATCATTCACACAAAGCAACCCACCTTTTCCCGCGATCACATTTTTAGTTTCGTGAAAAGAGATCGTTCCGAGATCGCCAAAAGTTCCGAGATATTTTCCGTCGCACTTTACATCGATCGCGTGTGCTGCGTCTTCTATGAAGTGAATATTATTTTTTTCGCAGATCATTTTGAGTTGCGCAGGATCGCATGGCACGCCTGCGTAATGCACGCAAACAAGCGCACGCGTACGCGGGGTGATGAGTTGCTCTACCGCTGCCACATTCATATTCGGATGATCCTTCGTTGAATCGGCAAAAATAATTTTCGCTCCCATCAGCACAAATGCATTTGCAGTACTCACAAAAGAATACGAGGGCATGATCACTTCATCACCGGGGCGGATGTTCAGCAGCAGTGCCGACATCTCGAGTGCAGAAGTACAGGAATCGGTGATCAATGCGCTTCGCAGTCCATATCGTTTTGTAAAAAAATCTGCGGCGCTTTGTGCGTATGGGCCATTACCCGAAATATTTCCCGCCTCCACAGCTTTGCGGATATATTCCAGTTCCCTGCCAACGACAGCAGGTTTGTTGAACGGTATGAAATTATTTTCAGTCAGGTATTTAGAAGCCATCTCAAAATTGCGTTTAAAACTTTTTCACCGCGAAGGCGCTAAGAGCGCAAAGCCACTGTGGTAATTTTGGGATGGCTTCTAATTATTTTCGTCGCAGAATTTCTGAATTGAATGTACGGTTTTCATTGCAATATCATTCCACAGGAAGTTCTGTTTCACTTTTTGTTTTGCCTTTATTTTTTTCTGCATCAGTTCTTCCCGTGTACAATTCAACACCTCTGAAAAAACTTTCTGCAGGAAATCACGGTCACCGGGCGGAATGAGCCAGCCCACAGAATCATCGACCATCACAGAAGTTGCACCTGTATCTGTAGCGATCACGGCCATTCCGCAGGCAAGCGCTTCCATCACCACATTCGGCATTCCTTCAGAATGGCTGGGGCAAACGAGCACATCTGAATCGACCAGTATCTTTTTTATTTCACCGGCTTCCCGCATTTCGCCATGGTATTTTATTTTTTTATTCCTGATCTTTTTACTTTCAGGAACAGGCCCGATGAAATGAAATTCAAAATCCTCTTTCAGATTTTTCAATACGTCGTTGAGTTCTTCCACTCCTTTGCGCCGTTCATTTCTGCCAATGAAAACAATTTTCCGAGGATCATGAACTTCACTCACTTTGTCAGTCGTCCACTCCGGTGAAATTCCTGTCGGTAACTCTATTATTTTTTTGCGGGGAACACCGAGCACTTCGATGAGCGGAGTTATTTTTCCGCCATAAGAAAAAACAACATCGGCATTTTTCACATTGTACAAAACAGGATGACGGAGCAATAACCTGCTTTCGAGAGATGACCTGAGCGAAGGTTGGCGCTGAAACATTTCGTACCCGTGAAAATTCACGCCGACCAATGGAAACTGTTCTCCCTTCGATCTCCGGTTGAGTATTTCCCATGCTGTGAATCCTTTCGCATAAATAAAATCAGGCCTGGATGCTTCTTTCATTTTTTTATAAATGCGAATAGAGAACTCATACGATTCACGGATGTAATGCCCGGGCATTTTTCCAAAATCGGGAAATACAACCGGAACAGAGCGGATATTTTTCTTTTCTTCCTCCGAGAATCCATCCAACTCATCGTATTTGTCATTCACGATATGATACAGATCGATCTTCATGCCCGCAGCCGCAAGAAATTTTGCGAGATAGAAACTATGCTTCTGCATTCCACCGATCACGTGCGGATAGATCCCGTCTGTAAGCAAAGCGATCTTCATCGGAGGATCTTTTTATATTGTTCGGTGAAATTCTTTTTTGTAAAATATTTTTCAGCGAGATCTTTCATCCTTTTTTTCTCGTCCATGTTTACCGCAGAAATATTCTTCATGTCATTTTCATGCAGAAGAATTCCTGCATTATTCTCGACGGTGAAAGCAGAATAATCGCCAAGCCCGGGAGAGATGATCACTTTGAGCCCGGCGGCAAGGTACTCTGCAAATTTTACCGGTGAAGCCACTTCATTTGTCACACTTTTTTCGCGCACCAGCCAGCCATAATCGCAACTGGAAAGCAGCGCATTCACTTCCGTATGTTCCACCCAAATATGTTTTACGCGATCTGGAAATTCTTTTTTCAACTGAAGTTCTTCGGGAATCTGTTTGGTCATCATCAGTAAACAAAGACGCTCATTATTTCTGAACATTTTTTGCAGAACCTCATCCAATTGCCGGAGCGATTGCCATCCTGCTCCTGAACCGGAATATGCGATAACAATATTGCCGTTTGCAAATCCGTGTCCTGTTTTTTTTTCATTTGAATTATTCTTTTGCATTTCGTTGTTAAGCGTGCAGGGAATCACTGCATGTTCATCGTCATTGTACCCGAAATTTTTTTTCCAGTATTCTACGAGTTTTTCAGAGACCGCAATACGGGAATCACATTTCCGCACAGCAGTTTTCTCGAGCAGAGAAATTTCTTTTTTTACTTTTTCATCGGGAACAACATTGTATTCATTGAGTTCAGCCGTGTAAGCGCCGCGTGCATCAAAACAGATCTTCTCATTTCCCCTGTATTCGAGAGCAAGATTTGCCGCAAATGGCCCACGTGCAATGATGACGTCCGGTTTTACTTTACTGATCACTCTTTTCAACGCAATGGAATTCCATCTCCAGTTCCTGGTGCGTGGAAACATTCTTTTGACGATAGCTTCGTGGAATTTACCGGTGATCGCCATTTTATTTCTGCTGTAATCACGGATAGAAATGAGCGCAAATAAAGTGACCTTGCATTGCAATTCTTTTTCCAGGAACCTGCACACATCGATCACCTGCCCTTCGTAAATCCCGGAAGGGGCATCATTGTAAGTAAAAAAGAGAATACGTTTCAAAGCAGGCCGGCTAATTTTTCAAAAATGCGTTCTGTGGCTTTTCCATCCCAGTATTCCGGAATTTTCCCCCTTTTGAAATTTCCGTTTTCAATTTCAGAGATTTTATTTTTGATCCGTTCATTATCGAATGAGAGTAAAACATTCGTTCCTGTAGTGACCGTTACAGGTCGTTCTGTATTCGGCCGGAGCGTAATGCAGGGAATGCGGAGGAAAGTGGTTTCTTCCTGAATCCCGCCGCTGTCTGTAATTACAAATTGAGAATTCCGGATCAGTTTCTGAAATGAAAAATAATCGAGCGGTTCTGTAAGCCGTATTTTTTCATTGACAATGAATTCTTTTTCCAATCCGAATTCTTTCATTTTATTGCGCGTGCGCGGGTGAATGGGAAAAACAACCTGGTGCGAAACTGAAATATGGGAAAGTAAGTCGGCCATTTTTCCGAGCCCTTCTTTTGTATCCACGTTCGAAGGGCGATGCATGGTAACGAGAATATATTTTTTATTCCCGATACCGAGCACTTTTTCCACCTCAGAGTCGCTGATCTTTTTTTCAAACGCAACCATCGTATCGATCATCGTATTCCCGACAAAAAAGATTTGTTCCTTTTTTTTATTTTCTTTTTCAAGGTTATCGATGCCGCTTTGTTCCGTAACGAATAAAATATCGCTGAGTTCATCGGTGACAATTCTGTTGAATTCTTCCGGCATGGAACGGTCGAAACTTCTGAGCCCGCTTTCGATATGAGCTAATTTCACTCCGGATTTATTCGCGGCTAGTGCGGCAGCAAGAGTTGAATTGACATCACCGGGAACCATGATGAGATCGGGCTTTTCATCACGGATCACTTTTTCGAGCCCTTTCATAATGGCGGCGATCTGCTCTACCGGTGAACCCTGTCCTATATTCAGATTTATATCGGGTTGCATTCCGAACTGGTGAAAAAAAACAGCAGCCATCTTATCATCGTAATGCTGTCCGGTGTGAACGATCTTCAAATTGAAGTGGGAATATTTTTTCGCCACTTCACGAAAACGTGTGACCTTGATGAAATTCGGGCGCGTGCCTACAACAACGAGGATTTTTTTCATGAAAGAGGATATGTGAAGATAGGATTCCGCAATGAAAAGAAAAAACCGGCCTAACTTCTTCCTGCCATCTTCGATAAACGTGCGGCGAGGTTGAATCCGAAATTTCTCACGAGAAAAGCATACATTCCTGAAACGCCGGGACCGGATCGGATACTGTATCGCCCCTGGAAAAGGGAATTGTAATATTTCATTGCGAGAATTTTATCATGAGAATACAAACGAAGCAATGCACCTGCAATATTCAGCATGAGCGCCTGTTTTCTTTTTTCTGTCATCGACCGGTTTTCTTCCAGCCACTCTGCGATCGCGCCCCTGAGCGCGAGATAACGTTCAATATTTTTCGCCGGCTCTGCTGATGAAATGGAACCGGAAGTACGGCCGTGCACAATGGTATTTGTTCGCTTATCAAAAACAACACGACAATTTTTTTTCAGCATCCGGAACATGAGTTCGGCTTCCTGGCTGCTGCCGAGATCTTCCGGCCAGCCGCCACATTCTTCCAGCGAACTTTTCAAAAAAAGATTGGAACAGGTACAACCCAATTTTCCTGCAATCAGCGCTTCAACCGGATCTTCAACCGATACATCAACACTCCATTCTTTTCCAGAACTTTCTTTACGATATGCGCCTGCGATGAGCCCGGGATTATTATTTTGTTCTGCAAGTTTGACCTGTGTTTCAATTTTTGCCGGAAGTAATTCATCATCGGCGTCGAGGAACTGAATATAAATTCCCGTAGCAGCGCGCGTTCCTTTATTTCTTGCACTGGAAGCACCGCTCTTCGCCTGCCGCTGAAATTGAATTTTTTTCGGAAATTTTTTTTTATACTTCGCGATAATTTCATTCGTCCCATCGGTGGAGCCATCATCGACGAGAATGATCTCTGTATCGGAATACGTTTGATGGATAACAGAATCGAGCGCCCTGGAAATAAATTCCGCAACATTGTAACAGGGAATGACAACAGAAACTTTCATTGCGGTTTAATTGCTCCGTCTTTTTCGAGCGCATCGAGGAAAGCATTCGGATCATCCATGTGGTTCACCTGCTTTTTCAAAACTTCATCAGGAAGATTCCACCACTCCGATGCAAGCAATCGCGCAATAGTTGCTTCATCAAAACGATAAGCCACTATGCGCGCGGGAATGCCGCGCACGATCGCATAAGGAGGAACATTTTTATTTACGAAAGATCCTGCAGCAACAACTGCCCCGTGGCCGATGCTTACGCCGGAAAGAATTATGGATTGTGATCCAACCATCGCATCGCATCCCACTTCGGTGAGACCGCGGCTTCCCTCATCATATAATTTTTTATCGGTCCAACCCCGCTGTGGATTATAAAAGATCCTGTTCATACTTACAAATTGAACAGGATGGCTATCGAATCCAAGCATTACGCCCCAACCAAGGCCGGAAAAATCACCAATGGAAGAACAATAACCGATGTAACAATTTTTACCGACGACCACATGCTTTCCCATTTTTTTAAAACATGGAGCAAAGAGCACATTTTCTTCCACCACAACGCCATTGCCGAAATTTATCCAGCGCGGAATGATGGATTTAACCCATTTGTATTTTTCTTTTTGCGGATAAACAAAACGAAGCGTAAAAGATGTTTTCCATCCTACGAGCACCTGATAAACAGAACGAAAAAATATTCTCATTGAAAAATATTTTGAATAATTCCAGGGTCAAATATCCCAAAAAAATTTCTGCTGTCGCCATGCAAATAATCTTTTGTGAGCTTCTCCAGCGGATTTTCATTGGCAAGAAGACGACAAGCTACCCCTCCATCAACAATCCCGTTCACATAACCTTTCAGTTCGGGAGCAACATCCAGAGCGAAATTCTGCGAATTGCACCGTAACGCTTCGTAAAGCGTAGTGGAATAAATGGAGATATGCGCAACAGCAAGAGGAAATAGTTTTACAACCGGAAGATCAGTAAAGACCACATTTTTAAGATCATTGAGTGCGGAATAAAGTTCCCTTTTTTCATTGGGATGAAGTTTAACAAGAATAACATGATCCCCGAATCTTTTTGCGCAATCGGCAGAAAGCCATTCGATGTAACGGATAAAATGTTCGTGAAGGAAAGTCTGCGTGGTAACGAGAATTATTTTTTTTTCGGGATCCATTCCTGAAATTGAAACGGCAGAAGAATTTGTTTCATCTTCAGCGTGAAAATATCCGGCAACATGGATCGCCGCCGAAAGAAATTCGTACCCGGAAGACAATATCTGTTTCCAGTATTCACCGTAAACAAGTATGTGATCCGGAAACAAAGCACGTTCTCTTACAGTTTTTATATTTTCCGGCATGCAATAAAAAACATCTTCCTTCGAGATCAAACCATGTTGGGCTTCAATCACTGTTCTGCCGGCTTCGTGCATGGCATGAATAGCGCCTTCATGATGATAATGACAAAGCAAAACTATTTTTTTCTGAGGAAGAATTTCCAGGATGTACTTCCACACACGATACTCGTCATAAAATTTCTCCAGTGCAAAACCCACATTCTTTTGCTCCTCCACGTTGAAAAGATGTTTCGTATTCTGAAAAAAAGTACGTAATTCTTTCCTGAATTTTTTTTCATGCTCCCCGGGAGCGCACAGCTGAAGATATCCTGCGAACCGGATCACACTCAGATCGAAATCACTTTTTTCAGGGGCCTGATTTTCTTTGAGCATCGCAATGCGATCGCGGCCAATGGTGTCCTGCAGTTTGTAATAATAAAAGGAACGGATGCTTCCGTCTTTTTCTTTGTGAACCCGTGGAGAATGATCGATAAAAAGAAATGGCCGTTCAACCAACTGATGAAGTTTTTTCAATTCTGCTTCAGCAATTTTTTTTTGATCTGCATTTGAACGAATGCGTTGAAACGTTGACCGGAGATCATTGATCAGCTCCGGTTCATCGAAACTATTCCTGATCTTTCCCTTAGCAGAATAATTCACTTTCAATCCTTCGAGGACCACCTTCACAAGATTAACTGATCCGCAATCGAAAATTTTCAAATCGGGAAAACGCCGATAGAAATCGGACTTGAAAAGTTCGAATGAAATGATAGTCGTTTTCATTTTTCTGTGATAGCGTTCATTTCTCACCGCGAAGCAGATCTTTAGCGAGACAGTTTTCGACAATAGGTATCAATTGTGAAACCGGCACACGAATCTTTTCTGCAATGTCAATGAGATCGATAGTTCCGTCAGCATAGCTTAGTAAATGAAGGAGATCACGCGTCTGCTGCGCGAGCTGAGAATTCCCCCCCTGCTGCGGATACATTCCGCGTTTACCCAACTGTAGTTCGCAATAAGGTTGCGTGACCGTGTATTTCTGATTCGCACCGATAGCGTCAATGATCTCCGCGTAAACAGAAATAGTTTTTTCCATTGCGCTGAAATCAATAATGCTTTTATTGTCGAGCGAAGAATGATATTCGGAATATTCCTTGTAAGGTGTGCGCATGAGCGATCCAACGGGGAAATTAAAACCTGCGGAACAATATTGGCGTTCATCACTTCCTCCAATGGAAAAATCGCGAAGATCAAATTCTTCGCCGGAATATTTCAGCACATGTTCTGCCGTTTTATCAGCAATGGAATTTCCTCTTTTGGATCTTTTGTAATTTAATTTTCCAGCGTGGCCCACGCAGGTCACGACGTAACCTGCATCGAGTTTTTCTTTGAGATGCATTCCTCTTTCCGCAAGAAATGCAATAACACCGATAGTTTCCGGAGCAAAAACAAAACGGATCGTGTGCCGGCTTTTTTTATTTTCAGAAATTAATCTTTTATAAAGAAAAGCAGCAACCAGCGGGCCCGAAAGTTCATTCACCGCCATCGAAGGATGACAAACATAAGTGGAGATCAGAATTTCCCTGTCGCTGGTTCCCGGGATCACAGCTTCCCCAAAAGTGAGCGAACCGTTTTTCAATTCCGAATCGATCTTCACTTTGAATTTTCCATTCTTTGGCATTTCACTGAATTCTTTTTCTGACATGCAGAATCCCCATGTTTCTTTATAGTAAGAAGTGACGTAAGGAATTGCATTGGGAAGAATATGAAGATGATCTTTGAGTTCATCAAATGAAATTTCAGCATCAACAGGAACGGAATAATTTACAACATGAAGGTTGTTCTTTTTTAACTCCGCGTATTTTTTTCCATCCGGCCCGAGTATCCACGCGTCGCTGATATTCCATTCTTTCGGAATTTCCCAGTCGAAGACTTTTTTTCCTGTAGGCACTTCCTTTAACTGAAGCGGAATAATTTCGCTGATGATCTTTAAAGAATCACGCAGCCCGTTGCCGGTGATGCTGCGGCAAATAGGCCAGAGCCGGTCGAAATATTTTTCTATCTCTTTATTCATCGTGATTCATTGGTGAAGCTCAGCTAAGATAATCATTCAGGAGTGTTCCCTGCCCTTGTAAATTCATGTTCCGAACAGGCGGCGAAAGAAATTGGAGTTTCCTTTTTTTCCTGATGAAGAAATCGGCATTTGTTCTTTTCCTGAAAATTCTTTCCAGGCATCAGCAAGTGCAGGCAAATAAGCGTCAAAATCTTTTGTAGCTGCTTTTTTCCATTCACCGAAAGCGTGGAGGTAATCATAATATTTTTCAAAAGAAATATCGTTGAATGGCACGCTACCGGATCCTGCACCGGAAGTAATGGATGAAGGGGAGAGAATGCGCGCATAAACCGGATGTTCTTTTTCCGCCGCGATCTTTTTTTTGTTGCTGTAATACAAATGCCACGATTTGCTGTGGTCGGTATAGAGCAAATTTCCCACGGAAGAACTTCCTGGCCCATTCCACTCTTTCAGTAAATGTTCACTCCGGTGAATACAGGTACTTGCCATCCATTCCCGTTGCTGTTGCGTGATGACCCCGCTCGAAGAATCGATAAAAGTGTGAAAGGAATCGAAATAAATATCGAAATCAAGTCCGGCAGCGTTTTCAAGAATGTGAGGATTGATGAGGTCATCATCGTCGAGCTTCACAGTATATTTTGCTTCGCTGAAAAGTTTTTTTATTTCAGGACGTGAAAAAATATCTTTTATCGCTGCAAATTTTTCTTCACGCCCCGAATCCGGAAGGTGAACATAGTGGAATCTCCCTTCTGTTTTTTCTTCGTCCCCGAGAATAAGGACTTTCCATTCTTTCCACGTTTGTTCTTTAAGTGCGCGGAAATACAAAGCATTCAGCGCAGAACGCAGCTTCGAACGTTTTGCCGCAGGTGTAAGATGTGTTACAAAAAGAAAAGATGTCATGAACTTATTACTACTTCATCTTTAGCACACCGATACCGAAACGTTTCTGGTTCCAGTCTTTCACGAATTCCCTGTGCTCATAATTTTTTTTGATCTCCGCCCAGAATTTGTAAACGTTCGTTGTTTCATCAGGATGAACAACGATATCATGGAAAGCGACCCATCCTCCGGGTCTTACTAGTGCAGAATACATTTCAAAATCTTTTTTTACGCCGTCGTAGGAATGATCGCCATCAATAAAAAGATAATCTATTTTTTTACCGTCCAGATTTTTTTTCAATCCTTCGAATGTTTTCTCCGTATGCGAATCGTCGCGCACCAGTTCAATTTTCTGTTCATTGCAGGAAAAGGAACGATAGACCAGCACTTTGCTTTCAGGATAACCGCCACCGTAAGGCCCTTCGGGAAGATCGATGGAAACAAGGATCGCATCCGGTGCAGAAAGCCGCGCCGTCATAAAAAGCGTACCTCCATTTGCAGTGCCGATCTCCACGGCAACGGCAGGTTTTATTTCTTCGATCAAAGCTGCGAGTTGTTCCATTTCCTCCCTGAACTGCCAGGGGCGTATCAACTCTCCCTGTTTTGAAAAAAGAAAATCTATGACCCGTTCCGAATTCCATTTTTCCTCACGGGTTGTGTCTAAATACAACCGTAATCTTTCAAATCCTCGGCGGATAAGTATCTTTGAAACAAATGCAGGTGTCTTCATGCCGTTCAGTTAAACATATTCCATTTCAGAACTTCATCTTCTTTTATAGCGCGTAAAGATTTTTTACCAATGAGCTGATCGATATCTTTCGGGCTGATCCCTGATGCAGGGCGTTTCCACGTAAGGTCATCGAATTCCACCACTTTCCCTTCCGCTATATTTCTTTTTGCTACTAAGCTCCTGCGCGCATTCGCTCTCGATTTTTCTTCGCCCGTCAGCGGAAGTTTTTTAAAAGACCCCAGTACTTTGAAAGTGAAATCCATTTCACTGTTGAAATGTTTCAGATCATTTTTATCCATCGCATGGTAATGATCATTACCGGGAAGTGATTTATCATGCGTAAAATGTTTTTCGAGAAATGCAGCGCCAAGGTGAGTCGCCAATTTCAACACTTCCATTTTTCCCGGAAGTGTGTGATCGGAATAACCGGGAATGGTTTGCGGATAATGATGTACCTGGTCGATGAGCATTCCGAGATTTGCATTTTCATCAAGCGTAGGATAATTGAGAATACAATGCATGAGCACCACTTTATTCCCATGCTTTGCAATGGTGTCGAGCGCCTGCTGAATTTCCCAATGATACGAGGATCCTGTCGAAAGAATAACAGGTTTTCCGAAACGACACTGGTGTTCAATGAAAGGAAGATTGGTGATATCGCTGGAAGAAATTTTATAGACCGGCATCAGGTCGTTTAGAAAATTTGCCGACTCCACGTCGAATGCAGTTGACATGAATTCAATTCCTGCTTTGTCACAATATTTTTTCAACTCTTCGTATTCTTTCTTCCAGAACTTATCGTACTTCTGAAAAAGTTCGTGCTGGCTGCGCGTGGGTTCCTTTGTAATATCCCAATAGTACGGGCTGTCTTTACTCGCGATCGTGTCGGCTTTGTAAGTTTGAAATTTAATGGCATCGGCCCCGGCTTCAGCCGCTTCATCGATGAGACGTTTCGCCAGTTCCATCGATCCTTCGTGATTCACTCCCGCTTCCGCGATCACATACGGGCGCGTGAGAATTTTCGAATCGTAATCGCTGATGAATTTTAAAATATTTTTCATTGCTCAGATTTAAAATTTACCATGCTGTCCAACCGCCATCCACAATCAGATTGTGTCCCGTAACATAACTGGAAGCATCGCTGAGTAAAAAAATTGCGGCGCTCGCCACTTCGTGATTGTAACTCATTCGTTGCATCGGAGAAAAGTTGGCGAAATTCTTCTCGAACTGATCTTCATGATTATTCCACACACCATGCGGAGTGACCTGGTTCACGCGAACTCCTTTCGCCGCCCAGTAAGTAGAAAGATATTGGGATAACGCTTCCACTCCACCTTTCGAAGCAGAATAAGCCGCCGGGCAACCGATGGAAGTTCCTTTGTAAAGATTCTGATTCGGCGCAACGACAGAATAGGTAGAAGGAATATTAATGATGGCGCCACTGCCCTTCTCCGCCATGTGAGAACCGATAACCTGGCAGGTGAGAAAAGTTCCTTTCAGATTCGTTTGCACCACCGCATCCCAGTTCTCATCGGAATATTCTTCGAACTTCTGGAAAAAATTATTTGTTTTATTCTGGTGGCCATTGATGAGTCCGTCTATTTTCCCGAATGAACCCAGCACATTTTCTTTCAAACTCATCACAGAATTCCGGTCGGCAACATCCACTTCTATTCCAAGCATTTTACGCGCGTGCTTTTTTTCAAGTGCATCTGCTTTTACAGCCGGGTTCGCAGCTTTGATATCGGCGATCACCACGTGCGCGCCAAACTGTGCGCAAGCTTCTGCAAACGCGCGCCCGATGAGCCCGCATCCGCCCGTGATGATGATCACTTTTTCCCGGAGATCAAATTTTGTTTTGAAATCAATAAGATCCGGATCTGTTGTTCTGATGTTTTTCATGTCAGATAATTTTTCTGAAAACGGGTTTGATGCTATCACCAGCAAGATATTTTTCATAACCGTCATCCAGTCCTTTTTTGTAAACACTCATTGCTTCATCGGCCGCCCATAGAATATGATCCATATCTTCTTTCGTGTGGCTGAAGCAGGGACAGAATATTCCCTGGAACAAAACGCCTCGTTTGATCAGTTCCTGGTTGAACAACGTTCGCATTCCGAAATCTGCTTCTTTTTTTGCATTGCGGAATCCCATGCTTGCATGCCAGTTGAACTGGAGTTGATCGATGTACTCATTTAATCCGTGCTTTTCTATCAGCGACTTTATTCCATTCACAAAAATATCGCCAATAGCATGGTTGTGTTTTAACACATCCTTTGTTTCAAATTCATTTATTGTAGCAAGGCCGGCAGCGATCGAACACGTTTCTCCACCGTGAGTTGTTGAAACAAGAAAAAGTTTACGTTCACCTTTCCTGCGGATGCCGCCGAGTTCCATCACTTCTTTTTTCCCGGTGAGTGCGCAGAATGAAAATCCATTTGCAATTCCTTTTCCCCAGGTGGCCAAATCGGGAACGACGCCGAACTTTGCACAGGAACCCGGGAACGCCGTTCTGAAACCGGTGATCATTTCATCAGCGATATACAATGCACCGTGCTGGTGCGTGAGATCGATCGCATTTTTGAGATAATCTTTTTCCAGGATATTTATTTTCTCCGGTTCAGAGATCACGCATGCAATTTGCCCGGGATATTCTTCAAACAGTTCCCTGAGTGAGGAAAGATCATCCGCTTTGTACATCACCGTCATAGCGGCAATTTCCTGCGGGATCCCGAAATTCGCAGCAGTAGAACTGATGAACCAATCATCGTAAGAATAGAATGGATGGTCTGCAGGGCGCGCTATTAATTTTCTTCCCGTGTATGCACGTGCGAGCTTTACCGCTGCAGTAGTAACAACGGAACCATTCTTTGCATACTTGATCAGGTCATGTCCATCAACAAGCGAAAGAAATTTTTCCGCCATCTCTTTCTCGATCACAGAAGGCCTCGAAAAATTATTTCCTTTTTCCAATTCTTCACGCACACGCGCCAGCACCGGCTCGTATGCATGCCCGAGACTCACCGATGCAAGTCCGAGTAAACATTCGATGTATTCATTTCCATCGGCATCCCACACATGCGATCCTTTTCCCCGAACAATTGCAGCCGGAGAATGCAAAGGAAATTGGTCATCACCTTTTGAATACGTATGCGCGCCTCCCGGAATAAGATCGTGAATTGTTCTTCGATACTCATCCGACCGTGTGAAATCTGAAATGTATTTCTTTTCCATCCGGAAAGAATTCTATTTTATTTTTTTGTCTTCGCTAAGCGATCTTGCATAGCCCGCATTGATCACGCTTTTTTTATTCGCAGCAATAATTGAAGGATCACGCAGAATAAGATCTACCACCTGGGTGATCGTAAAATCTGCTGAGGGAGCGAGTGTTTTGAAAATATTTTCTATTGCTTCATGATCTTCGGGAGTATCCACCGAAAGTTTGAAACAATACCGCGGATCGTATTTTTTATAACCGGCGAGAAATTTTCCCGAATCTTTCATGTAAGGAGTCACATGTTCGCGTTGCGATTGCAGATCGGCTTCTTTCCACGTTTGCTCCAGTACACTGTACCGGAAAACTTCCGTATCGCATCCGTCTTCGAAATGCGGGGCAAATGAATTGGTGAAATAATCCAGTTCGTGTCTTGCAAATTCATCGAGTGCAAAACGGATCACGCTCTCGTGATGCAAAGGACAATCTGCGGTAATGCGAACGATGGTGGTGTTGGATGAGGCACCAAATTTTTTTGCCGCTTTATAAAACCGGTCCAGAACATCCTCTTCACTTCCGCGGAAAAATTTTATTTCCTGTTCAACACAGAATTTTTCAATCGCATCATCTGTTTTTTTATCACTCGTAACTACAACCACCTGCCCGCGACCCGTGTACACGCCAAGACGGTCAATGAGATGCTGTAATTGAAGTTTTCCACCGATGGGTTTCAGAACTTTTCCCGGCAGACGTGTGGAGCCCATGCGGGCCTGTATGAAGATCAGCGGATTCATCCTTTTGAATTGTAAACAGACATGATGATCTTATCCACGAATTTTCCATTGGAGAAAACATGTTCGCGAAGGCAACCTTCCTGTACAAAACCCAGTTTTTTATAAAGCTCAACCGCGGTTTCATTATTGGAAAAAACCGTGAGCCAGACTTTATGAAGATTTAGTTTTTCAAAAGCGTATTTCACGAGCAACACACACGCATCTTTTCCGAAACCTTTTCCCCACGAATTTTTATCGCCGATGAGAATTCCCAGTTCACCATTACGATGGACCCAGTTGATATTGCCGAGTTTGATATTCCCGATGTGTTTCTTTTTTTCTTTGTCGATGATGGCGAACATCACATCCGATTTACTTTTCGAAACGTGATCGAGAAATGCTTCGAGCGAAGCGGCCGATGAAGGAAAAATTCCGGTCTCCAGTCCCACTGTAACTTCCGGATCATTGAGCCAGGAAAGATATTCCGGGGTTGCATCATCGGCAGTGACCGGCCTTAATCCTGTTCTTTCAGTTTCAGTAAAATACATATCAGGAATTTGATCCGTTGTGTTTCTGGTCGAGTTTGCGGCGATACTTTTCCATTTCAGCTTCGTTGTCGGTGAGATTTCCTCCGTGACGGCGATAACGGTAAAGCGGAAGAATGATATTGTAGATATTATATTTTTTCAGGAAACGAATTCTGAAATCCTCATCTTCTCTTGCGCGGAAATCATCGTCATACAAACCGATATCGAACAAACGATCTTTGCGGAACATGATGCCGCATGCAATTGGTTTCAGGGATGCGTCGATCCATTCAATATGATCGCCGAATTCATTCACCACATGATAATCGACAGCCACCGCATCAAGACGATTGTTTTCAATAAGAAAAATAGATTGAACTTTCAGCAGATCGGAGTGAATGTAATCATCGGCATCAAGGAACAGAACATATTGTCCGTGTGCTTTTTTTATTCCGAAATTCCGTGAAGCCGCGAGACCGATATTTTTTTCCATCCGGAAGAGGCGGATCTTCTCTCCATAATTTTCGAGCACTCTTGGTGTTTCGTCTGTACTCGCATCGTCGATCACAATAATTTCGAACTGCGAAGGATCGAGCGATTGATTTTGCACACTGCGAATTGCACGTTCGAGGTAGCGAGCATAATTGTAAGCAGTAATAATTACGGAGACAAGCATACGCTCTGGTTGGAAGCACTAAATTACGGAAAATAGAGCGACGTCAGAACAACAGGATCCGGCTGATAAAATCGCGGAAATTAGAGGGCGCGAGGAAATATTTCAGGAAATGCCGGCGAGAATTTTCCGATAATTTTTTCTGTAGTTCAAGATCACCTGCAAGACTCGAAATAAATCCGGCAGCTTCTTCATCCGAAAATTCTTCGGGCAGCAAATGTCCGTTTTCTTCATTCACGATTTCGGGCGTTCCGTAAACTGCAGTTGCCATGGAAGGAATTCCGAATCGTTGTGCTTCCATGATTGAAACCGGAATTCCCTCACAACGACTCAGGTTGATAAAAAGATCGATATCGCCTTCCGCATATTCCTTCGCGATGATCGCGTTGTTGGTGAATCCGCGGAGATCAGATTTAATATTGGAAGACAGAAGCGAAGTTTGTTTAATGAGTTCTTCGAGTGCGATACCTTCTCCTCCATAATGGATCCATCGCACAGGAATTTTCAGTCGCGAAAGAATACCCGGCATGCGCTGGATTCTTTTATTGGCGGAAAGATTCGAACAGGTGACAACAGTGAATTCTTTTCCGCTCCTGTTTTTCCGTTCACCAAGATCGTCTACGCCCAGGCGTGCATACGTGAATTTCGAAACATAAGACGGATAATACTTTTTAAGATGAAGACAACCGTGTTCGGAGATCGCGGCAACTTTATCAATCCATTTCAATTTGAACATCATAAAAGGCAGCGGTGTCATTTTTTCCGAGATACCCGGCCACCATTCGTTGTAGAGATCGATGGAATGTGCGCGTGAAAAAAAATAACGGATGATATTTCTTTTTTTCAGCAATGCCAGCATCAGGGAAGAATTATGCAGCCAATACGTATAGAAAACAGAATTTCCGATGTCGATCTTATTTTCATTCAACCATTTTGTAAATGCATCGGCACTCGCCTGCTGGTAAAGAAGAATGGACGCGTATCTTTTTGTAAAACGAAAAAAATATTTTCTTTTCGGATGAGAAAAAAATTCGGAGAAAAACACAGAAAGAAATTCTCCCCAGTGTTTTTTCGGCGCACCGGAAAGTCCCGGAAGTTTATTGATGAGGAGTATTTCTGTATTGGATGGCAATGGATAGACGGGAGTGCGTTCTTCATCAAAATATTCTGAGGGAATGATAATGATCCTGGAAAATTTTTCGGCGAGAAAGGACAACTCGTCGGAAATATATTTTTCCTGCCTGTCGAACGGGAATTTTTTTGTAAAAAGAAATAATGTCTTTTTCATCGATCGCGGCAACGGTGCGCTGAAATTTCCGGAAAGGTACGGCAAGAATCAGGAACTGAGTTCCTGCAGCACCCTGTAAAATCTTTCCATGATCTTTTTTTTGTCGTGGAATTGTGTGACGTAATTTTTTGCAGCTGCCGACATGCGCTGATAAATTTCTTCCTGCTGGAGGATATTTTCCGTTTCGCCAATTACTTTTTCCAGCGAATCTCCGGCAACAATTCCAGCGTGATGTTTGGAAAGCATTCCTTCGGGATCAACATTCATTGAGATCACCGGGACGCCGTATTTTGCCGCCTGCAGAAATGTATTCGGGAATCCTTCGAATGAAGAAGTGTTGATGAGCAATTTCGATGATGCAAAAAGTGATTCGATCTGATCGGCAGGAACAGTATTCAGCCAATTGACATTCGGGGGTACCGATTGTTTGAGCCGGTCATGCATTTCCGCATCGAGACGATTACAAACCATGCAGAAAGAATTCGACTTCATTATTCGCGCGATCTCCAGCATGAGTTCCGGGCGTTTTACACCGCTGCTTTTTCCAACCCACAGAGCATCGTATTTTTTTTCAATCTTATTATCCGCGTGATGCTCAAGATCGACCGGGTTGTACAACACTTCACCTTTTGCACTGAAACGTTCCAGCATTTCCAGTTGCGAACGATTCTGAACAAAAATGTGATTTGAACATATCACAATATTTTTTAATTGTTCCAGCGAAATTCTGTTCCATTCTTCGGTTTCTTTCTGATCAAAGTTTTTTCCGCCGAGATCCATATCACTCGCGATACGCAGAATGAATTTCTTTTTTGTTTTTTTTGCGTATTCCGAGATTTCCAGCGCTTGTTTTGAAAATCCCTGCAAATAAATAATATCAGGATCGCACTGCGCGATGAATTCAACGAGCGTGACTGTCCTTTTTTCACCGGCCAACCTGTTCTTGATCTTATTCGCCAGCGACCTGCTTTTTTCCCAATGGCCCTGTCCTTTCATTCCCGGGTAACCGATCACTTTCACTTTCCCCGACATTTTCATTCCTTCATCATGATCGCGTGTAACCACCGTTACTTCTATTCCTTTTTCAGAAAGCCCTCTTGCGTAATGCGCAGCTTCGATCTCGATCCCGCCGAAAATGAAATTCGTATGCGGAAAGAAAACCGACCATGCATCCGGTGAATAGACCAGTAATTTCATTGTGAATTTTTCATTTTGCTTCGATCAATTCAAGGTAACTCTTTCCCATTTTGTCAATGGAAAAATCCGATTCAATGCGTTTCTTATTCTGCCCGCCAACTTTTTTTCCGGGTTTTTCATCTGAAATAAATTTCAGGATGAGCGACGACATCTGTTCTGCATCGCCTGCTTTGCATAAATAAGGATAATCATTTCCGAGTACTTCTCTGCAACCTTCAATGTCAGTTGCTACAACAGGCAAACCTGCAGCCATAGCTTCCATCACTGCATTCGGATTTCCTTCGAGGCGTGAACTGTGTACGCACAGATCACAAATGCGTAACAAGCCATCTACATCTTTCACACTGTCAAGAAAAATAATTTCATTTTCAATATTCAGTTCTTTCGCCAATACGCGGAGTTTAGATTCGGTTCCCCCGAATTTTCCTGCGCAGATAAGTTGTGGCTTCCGGTCAGCACAAGCATCGACAACTTTTTTCCACGCGCGCACGAGCGTATCATGATCTTTGTTCGGATGAAAATTCGCAAGCATAACGACGCGAAAATAATTTTCAGGAAGATGAAATTCTTCAGCATTTTTTCCTGTTTCATTTCCCGGGATCACAATCCCGTTGTGGATCACGCGAAGGTTTGCGTCCGCGATGTTCAGTTTTTCTTTCATGAATGCGGCGCCCTGCGTTGAATTGGAAACAAAATGAGTTGTTCCTTTCACTGCAAGTTTTTCCGGATAACTTCCCGTCATTCCTTCAAGGCCAATGTCGCGCTGGTTCCAGATACAGATCTTTGCGCCTGAATTTTTCCTGGCCAGGCCGCAAACCACGTTCGGGTAATAGGTGAATGGCATAAGCACATCGGGCGAGAATTGTTTCAGTTTTTCGGCGTAACTGTTTTTTTCTCTTTTCAATTCGCGGAAATATTTCAATGAATGCCGGTTCATTCCAAGAGCGCCGAAATGATCGATGAAATGAAAGTTGAATGGGATGACGGTATGCGGGATTCCGAGTTTATCCAGTTTTTCATTCACGCGTCCGGGTCCTGAAAAAGAAATGAAGCGCAATTCATGGGTTGTGTTGGAACGCAACCATTCAGCCAGATAAACGGACTGCCGTTCAGCCCCTCCCTGGTTCATATTTCCCAGGACGAAAAGAATTTTTTTCCGGGTCATCATTTTCCGGCCAATGACCTGAACCAGTCGATCGTTTTTTTCAGACCTTCATTCAATCCGACAACAGGCTGATAACCGATAAGGGAAATTGCTTTTGAAATATCGGCCCAACTATCGCGTATATCTCCTTTGCGGAAAGCACCATACTCCGGTTTCAATGAAGAACCAAGCTGGCTGGCGATAACACTGAACAATTCATTGAGTGAAACGGTAGAACCAAAAGCAATGTTAAGAACAGGTGAAGAAGTCCCGATGGTGTCTGCAAATGCGGCGCACATATTCGCACGAACAACATTTTCCACAAAAGTAAAATCGCGCGTATTTTTTCCATCGCCGAAGATGGTCGCACTTTTTCCTTCCATCAAAGCATTAATGAAAAGAGGAATAACGGCTGCATACGGTCCATTCACACTCTGATGCGGGCCAAACACATTGAAATAACGGAGGCCGATCGTTTGCAATCCATACACATCGGCAAAAACTTTTGCATATTCTTCGTTCGTTCTTTTGGTCACTGCGTAAGGCGACAACAATTTTCCCGTACGCTCTTCTACTTTCGGCATTTGAATGTCATCGCCATAAACAGAAGAAGAAGAAGCATAAACAAAACGTTTTATTTTTTTCTGAACCGATGCATGCAGCATATTCACAAATCCATCCACATTCACGGCATTGGTCGCAAGCGGATTTGCAATACTGCGAGGAACAGAACCAAGCGCTGCGTGATGGAGAACAATGTCAACCGAATCGCATGCTTTCATACAAGTCTCCGGGTTACGGATATCGGCTTCGATGAAACGGATCTTGCCGGAAATTTCTTCGAGATTTTTT
Organism: Bacteroidota bacterium; assembly: GCA_016194975.1. Taxonomy (NCBI): domain Bacteria; kingdom Pseudomonadati; phylum Bacteroidota; species Bacteroidota bacterium. The sequence goes on along the minus strand of JACQAM010000019.1, from coordinate 106,248 downwards.
TTGTAACCGGTTGAAAGATCATCCAGCACACGAACTTCCTTCGCATTATTCTTCACCAGGAAATGAACGATATTGGAACCGATGAATCCTGCGCCTCCGGTAACAAGAAAAGAATTTTTTCCAATAGAATTTCCGTTCATTTCGGGTCGTTGTTGTGGTTTTGATTTCCCGGCATTGAATATACTATAAATCTATCCTTACGGAACACCTGCTTTGGGCTGATGCCGGGCGGAAACAGTTGATCGATGTTTTTTTTCATCAATGCTGTATCGATTACCAGGAAATTCAAACGATAACGTTCAACGAGAACAGGCAGCATATTTTCCGACACGTAAGAATAATTTTCCGAATAAATTTCTGAAAAAGAAAACTCATCGTTCTTCACCGCATTCACAAGATAATAGTACTGGTGAATGCGCTCATCGAAAAGATATTTACACGCGTTCGTGCTGTTACAAATAATTCTTGGAATAAAATTTTTGCATTCACCAACAAGAAATTCATGCACTTCAAGTATTGCTGACTCATAAGCGGTATCCGGATGTTCGGCAACAGCACCATATCGTGTTACCATGAATATTATCCTGATGAAAGAAAGAAAAAGTAAAATGCCAATGACGATCAATGGAAAAACCATCGCGTCGACAACCGCTGCAAACAAAAATGCAAATTCCACATAGCGCTCCGGCTCACCGAGAAATCTTGTTTTGCGGAAACTCGTAAGAAAAAAAAGAGAAAGAGTTGTCCACACAGGAACAGAAATCAATGCTACTCCGGGGATCGCGCGCCCGTACCAGTACGCAACACAGGCCAATGGAACGAGCAACATTTCTGTCACAACAATGAGCATCGGGTTTCCTGCAATGTATGGCTTGCGGAAAGCAGAGAACAAAACGCGCAATGGATTATATCCTTTCCGTATGTCGGTCAATAATATTTTCGGAATATCATACACGAGATCGCGCCAGATACTGTAACGTGTTTTCAGAATAAAGCGATCTGCAAGTTGAGTGAAATATAATTTTTTGTGGCTCCATTGACCAGCGATCGAACGCAATGCGATCCGTGGAAAAAAAACGAGGTAGATAAAAAATCCTGCGAATGGAAACAAAGCAATGAGCGGATCGCGCAATAAAATACAAATGAGAATTGTTCCCAGCACGAGGTATTGCGTAGCAAACTGGCTGGAGAACAAAATGAAAAAAGCGCTTGCAGCGGCAATTCCCATCATGATCTGATTTTCATGATCGTGATGAACGGCGAGCAACGCAAACGTGTACCACAATCCGAAAAGAACACCCACTCCCCTTGCACTCAGCCCCACGTTCTTTGCATTTCCGGGATTGAAGACATAAGGCACGAGTGCATAAATGAGAGCAGAAAAGAGTATTTGGTTTTCAGTAAGCGTAATCCCAAGCATTCCCGGAAAAAGATGAAGAATAAAAATGCAACTCATGCCGAGAAAAAAATTAATCGCAAATGGCATATTGCGATTGAACCATTCGAAAGTTTTGTCGTTGGAAAAAGAAAGCAACCAGTGAACCAATTGCGGATAACTCTGTTTGGTTGTATTCACAAAACAAGTGTGCGTGGTGATGGGATAATATTTATTAGTACGAATAAGTGCGATTAGAAGTTTGTGATAATATTTATCTGAACCTGGAATTGCAAAGAGTCTCCCGAAAATAAATGAGAGGAGCGAAGGCAGCAGGAAGATCAGGGCTGCGTAATGCATTTTTCAGGAATGAAAAATTAATTCCACATTTTCTCCGTTCACCACCACTTTTCCCCTGACGATCGCAGGCACACCCAGCGCAATCGAAAAATCAGGAATATCTTTTGTGACCACCGCTCCTGCTCCCACGAGGCAATGCTTTCCGATCTTCACACCTCTTGTAATGAACGCTCCTGTTCCTATAAAACAAAAATCGCCGATCTCGATGGGTCCATATTCATACGGATTTTTTCCTCCACTAAGCGCCCACTTCACCGAATCGTGCGAAACAATATTTACACCTGAAGAAATGGAACATCCTTTCCCGATCTTCAATCCGGCGGTTCCATCAAGCGCGGTGTACGGGCCGATCCATGTATTCTCACCCACTTCCACTTTACCAACTACTGTGCATGAATTGTAAACCGTAATATTTTTTCCTTTTCCGAAAAGACGTTCGCCCCGCTCTTTCCAGTCGGTGATATCTTCAATGAAAGGATTGGCGCGATCGAAGCGAGTGAGCGTAATATCTCGCATGGCATTTTGCAGTCCCACAATATTCTGCAGCAACGCGACCTTTTCGGGATCGCTGGCAATTGCCGGATCCATCAGAAGAGTTTTCAAATCCATTCCGGAAAGTTAGTCTTTTTCGATTTTCATTTTTGTTCTCACCACAAAGAAGTTTTATTTCACGGAATTGAATTTCATGAATCCTCCTTCGAAATCCTGCCCTGCGCCATGTTTCACCGTTGCTGCAATTGCATTTTCCATTCCATCTCCTGCTCTTTTTGCGCGCGTGTAAACTTCACCGACTTTCAAACCCGTTACATTCAGTTCAAGCACTGCAGCGGGGCCGAGTGAATCTCCGCTGTAAGTCATATATCCGAATGGCATTATCTTTTCGGGATGGTGAAATAATCCGGAGCGTTTCAATTCTTCTTCGTCAATGGTTCCCGAAATATGTCCCCATCGCAAATGAGGAAATTTATTTTTGAGGTCTGTGAATTTCAGATCCGCATTTGCACCGGCGAGTAAAATATTTTCGCGATGCTCCGCACAGATCACGGCATCAATATTTTCTTTTTGCAAAATTGTTTTCAGATCAGAATAAGGAAAGCAATTTGTTTTACGTTCATTGCCATTTTTAGTAAACCAGTCAAATTTCAATCCTATGCGTTCCCACATTTCCGCAATGAGTTTCCCGGTAAGTCCGCCGCCAACGAGAACAAGATCACTGTTACCGGTTTCGATCTGCATCCTGAAAAGCAAATGCAAAGAAAGTAATCCGGGGTACCGAAACATATCGGTGAGCGGATAATTCTCATTGGTGCCGATCACGGGAATGCACGCTTTTTGAGCAGCGGGAATATCAATTTCATTTTTCCTGAGCTCCCACGTTTCCCACATGAGGCAAATGACCGCATCTTTTTTTAATTTGTTGATGATCGCTGAATCGATAGGGCGGACAAAACCTGAATTGGTTACAATATCAAATTCATTCCACGATTGAATTTCTTCTTTTCTGCAAATAGAAACATTCCCGGGAAGATCTGCTTTCTTCACCAATCTTTCCAGCGTGTTTTTATTTTCCACAAAAGTTCCGAATGAAGAATCGCGCCCGACTGCGGTGACCTGTGCACCCGCCATACACGCCATGAGCGCGGTGTATGCATACGCGCCACTCGCACATTCCGTGAGCACGTGCATTCCGCGCAGGTCAAGCTCCAGTTTTTTCACCAGTTGCCAGGCAAGATACAATGTCCGGTCTTCAGAAAAATCAGTGCTCATCTTTTTTCAGAAATAGAAAATTGTAAACTCCTTCTACAGGCGGACCAATGATCTCCGCAATTTTCTGTCGTTCCTTCATCTCGTAATTATTTTTTTGCATCAGGTTGAAAATATTTTCCGCCTCCTGTGTGCCCTCCCGTAATTCGATCAACCACGATCTCACTTTTCCCGATGCAAGTCTTCCTGCAGCTCCCTGCATCACATTCCACTCCGCTCCATCTACATCGATCTTCACATGATCAGGTTCAGGCAAATTAAAATCAGTAATGAGTTTATCGAGCGAAGCGGTAAGCACCATTTGCGTGTGCGCATAAGCAGTATGCAGATCAGAATTTTTTTCCAGCGTTTTATTGTGATGGCCGGCTCCGTAATTCACTGCGTGAAATGAACCGAGATCATATTTATCGGAAGCAGCAACGTTCAAAGAAATGATGGGCGTGCTGATTTTTTTATTATTGAGAAAGTGATTCATTTCAAGTACGGAAAAATTCTGTGCATCGGGTTCGAATGCAACTACACAGCAATTTTTTTTCACCGCAGCATAAACGGCGAACATTCCATTGGAGGCGCCGATATCGTACATCGTTTCTCCGGCGGAAAAAGAATCGATCCAATCGAGCGTTTTAGGTTCGATCGTTTCAAATGCATCGGCAATGAACCGAAGCACGCGTGACGGTGTGTGAAATTTCAACTCCGTTCCCCGCGCAGGGCAAATTGTTATTTCTGTTTTCTCTTCTTCAAAAAAAGGATCTCCGATAGCGAACGAATTCCATTTTACTTCCTGGAGTTTCAATCTCACTTCCCGCCAATAAGAAGTAGTAATGAGAACAAGATCGGGTTGAAAAGAATCAAGTTGTGATGGGTCGATAACCGGCAAACCAAACCGTTCTCCTTTTTTCTGATCGTCAATGAAACAAACCACTTTCACATGTTTTGTTTTTTCAGACTGATCCAGGAAATATTTTCCCACTGCGCCGGCGCCATACAAAGCGATGCGTGCGCCTTTTTCCAACTGGTTCAGATCGCTGATGAAACGTTCTTGCATAAAAGTTCAGGAAAAAGTTTTATCCAGGTCTTCCTTCGTCGGAAAGCCGGGCGTGATTATTTCCTGCTCCGGGCGATAGATAACATACGGATGCGGAAAACTGCGCTGTGCAAAAGAAGGATCGAGCACATCATTATAGCGGAAATGCATTGACCAGCGAATGCGATCCGTAATATTATTTCCGGAACGGTGAACGAGAAATGCGGAGAAGAGAACCATATCTCCGGGTTCAACTTCTGCAGGAACAAAACTATTTTCAGTGATCTCTGCATTATTCACGTGGCGATACCAATCATCTTTTTCGCTTTCAAGCAATCCATGCCGGTGACTTCCGGGAACAAATTCAACAGCCCCAAGATCTTTATCAATAGGAACAAGCGGCATCCACACCACCACTGAATTCAGGCTTCCCTGCATACTTCTCCAATCCTGGTGCGCCGGTGTTTTATAATGCCCTTCCATTTTTGCGAGAAATTTTGAATTGAAAAAAATAATGGGCTTCACACAAATAACAGGATGGCTCAATCCGATTTTTTTCAGCGCCGAGTCGATTTTTTCACTCACAGCAAGGCGATGCATGGATAAAGTATGCTGAACCAATTTTGCGCTGCCGAGAAACCCATTGTAATCTTTTTTGAAAAGTTCGAACAAAGCCAATTCAAACGAATGGAGATCTGCGTTTTTCCCGGGAGAAATTCCATTACGCCGGAGTTGTACATCGAAAATAGATCGCGCTTCATTTAGAATTTCAGTCAGCAAAGAAGGATCGAGATATTTTTTTACGAGACAGTATCCGTCCTTTTTGTATTGCCTGGTGTGGTCGGGTGTGATCACTGAATAAATGCTAAATGAGTTTCAAAGTATCGTGCAGGAACCAGGTTGGTTTCCCGGAAAGATATTCGATCAAATTTACAAAAAAGTTTTCCACTCCTTTTTGACTTTTATTGGCTGCAGCGGAAGCGCTTTCTTCGCTGAGTATTTTCATATCCGGATTATTTTTTTTGAAAGCAGCGTAAAAATTCAGCGAAGGTGTATTCAGAAAAATATTTACAGGATGAAACATCATCACTTTCAATCCCGGCATCTCACTATAACTTTTGAGTTTCCATTCTTTTTCTGATTTGCACAATTCATAATCATCGGCCCAGAAAAAAGGAACACGAACTAAATTCCCATCGGGCAAAAGATGATTCACCGGGCGGATGTGCGGCATCTCCGGAAGAAATATCGTAGAATCAATTTTAATTTTTGTTTTTTTCGCATAATAATTCAGCAACTGTCCTGATTGCACTACCGCGTGTGAGCGCACACTCCTGGCAGCGGGCGCGATCTTCAAAAGATGATCCATCACTTCTTCGGTTGAATTTCCGTGCGACGATCCCGGAAGAAAATTCGGATGAAGCCCGATCTCGATCATCGGATCAAGCAACATTTCGCGGATCGCCGGGCTCTCGTGTGTAATGAACCACGTGGATCTTATTCCTGCTGAAGAAAGTTTTTTACGAATGAAACGCAGCATGAAATCGGGCGCCCAGTCCACATCAAAAGTCAGAATGAATTCATTTCCTGTCATCTTATTCCTTTTCCAGAACAGCCATTCCTATTCCATCGAATCCGAAACGATTTCCGTTGTACAGCATGTACAATTTATTTTTGTGTGCGAATACTTCCTGCTTGTCGAGCGCCTCCGAATCCCATCCGTCAGCAGAAACATCGATACCTGCCAATTCATCTTTTCGTTCCCATTTTATTCCGTCTTTTGATTCTGCGTAACCAATTCTATAACCACGCTCTTCACGCTTGTAAGGATACCAGCACCGATAACCGTTTGAAGTTTTCAGAATAGAAATTCTTGAAATATTTGTTTCTCCTTTTAAAAGCGGAATAGAAATTATCCCTTCGCGTTTCCAGTGAATGCCATCTTCTGACTCTGCGTATTTAATATCGTAGAATGATCTTGCTCCTTTTTCTGTAAGTTCAAATTTCTGTCCGGAAATGTACCACATTCTCCATCGGTCACTTTCTTTCAGCACGCTGCAACCCGAAACCATCCATGGATCGAATTCACTTCGCTCCAAAATTGGCGCTTGTGAATATTTTTTAAAATTCAATCCGCCGTCATCACTATAAGCAAGACCGATGGAAGTATAAAAAACCGGCTGTGTCAAACCCGGACTCCAGCCGAGATAATAAAGCCATATCCGGCCTCCTTCTTTTACGAGACTGCACGTTTGAACACCGTGATCGTCGAAAAATCCGAGTGGTCCAGGAGAAAGAACAGGATATGAACTTCTGCGGAGAATTTTTTCCGGTTGTAAAATATTTATTTCAAACCAACCGGAGTACGTTCTGTTGTTTTCATCTCTGCTTGTAAAATAAATTCTGAATACATCGTCATGAAGATGAAGTGCAGTTGGCAATGCGGCATGCGACTTCTGCCAGGAAGAAATTCCATCGGGTTTAAAAATGAGTCCGTACTTTTTCCAGCGCTGCATTTTATTTTCTGACAATGATGGTCCATTCATAGAGCGGATAATCGTGCAACAAAGCAACCTGTTTCGAACATTCACGTTTACAGAAATCAAAAAAGATCGCCGGATCGGCGTAATAAAGATCGGCTGCTTTGAAATCGACATAACTTGTAAGCAGGTTGAAAGAAAATCCTTTCGTCGAAAACCGATTCATGTTGAGCAATGTTTCTTTGATGTAATCTTCCCAGTCTTCTTTCCGTGCGTCAAACATGACATTGAAAATTCCGGAAGTGGTGCTGTAATCTGCTTCCTGCTCTAATTGCGGCCCTTTGATCAGTTTCACTTTTTCATCTTCACCAAGATAATTGCGCGCACTCTTCAGCATTTCATCGCTGATGTCGTATCCGGAGAATTTATTTACGCTGAAATTTTCTGCGAGAAGGAATTTGTAAAGTTCGCCATAACCGCAACCGAGTTCATTGATCGTGAACGGAACATTTTTTTCACTGACCACGTTCATCAGTTTCTGAAATCTCAACGATTGCGATCCGGCATCTTTCCATCCTACACTGCGCGAATCGATGCCGAACTTTTCGATATTGCCGGAATATAATTTTTCAATTTTCGAAAGATCCATTTCAGTCTTTTTTAATATAGAGTGAAGCTTTTGTGCCAATGTAGGTTTGTCCTTCTTCCGTGTCTTTCACGATCAGGCAACCGGCGCCGAGTGTTGTGAATGGCGCGATCTTTATTCCATCGCGCAAAGTGGAATTCACGCCGAGAAAAGAATGATGGCCAATGCGGCAATGGCCGGAAATGACAACGTGAGAAGAAATAAAAACATTTTCCTCCACCACCGAATGATGGCCAATGTGATTTCCGCTCCAGAGAATGCAGTTGTTGCCGATCTCCACGAATGGCTGAATGGTATTGTCCTCGAAAATAAAACAGTTGTCACCGATGCTGCGCGCATAGTTCGTGCATTTTGAACTTATGTACGTCAGCAGTTTGTATCCTTTTGCTTTTGCTTCGTGATAAAATCTTTCCCGTGTTTTATTCTGCGTGTTGTAGCCGATAGCAATATGCATTTCAAATTCTGAAGGAGAATATTTTTTTTCGATATCTTCGAATGCAACAAGCGGACGGCCGTAGATCGAATTTGTTTTGATAAAATCGTCGGTGGAAGTAAAAGCAACCACATCGTAGCCGCTATCGTTCATGATGAGATGGTCCATCACTTCGGCTTGGCCGGATGTTCCGAAGATGACCGCTTTTTTTGTTTTATTCTGCAGGGAAGACATAATGCTTAAAGTTACACAACAGGTTTCAGTTGACCGAACGGCGCCACGAAAAAGAACGGATATTCGCGGATCAATTCTTCTTTGGAATGTTTCAGAATATTCTCATCGGAAATACGGGTGTAATAAAAATACGGATGGTCTTTTGTTCCCCATTTCTTTTTAAAATCGTAAACACCTCCCTGTGAAAGCCAGGTTCCGCCCCAATTCCACCAATGAAAGTTTTCATTCATTGCATCCAGCATCGCCCTGTAAATAAGTAAAGCGGAAGGTTGTAATTGCCGGAATGCTTCAACAACTGCGGGAGTGAAATATTCCACCGTTTCGTTGAAATAAAAAAGTAACAATGCGGCAATTTTTTCCCCGTTGAGTTCGGCGACATAGATCCTGAAATCTTTTTCTGAAAAATGTGATGGAATAAGGTCGAAGAAACGTTTTTCTTTTGCGATACCGCCGATCGCGGTGATATTCTGCTGATGCACTTCAAAAAGAAAATCAAGATCGGCAGGATCATTGGAGAAACGAACGGTGATATTTTCTTTTTGCGCGCGCCTGATGTTGCGCGGGCGGGGATCTTCGAATAATTTCAAGAGTCGTTCTTCTGCTTCATCGCCTTTCAATGGCAACGGAGTCAACTGGCCAATGCGTTCATCCACGAGATCGTGTTTGAAATGATCGCGGATCCAGTTTCCGGTATCTGCATCGAGCGGATTGGTAATGATCGTGGAAGAGACGCAATCATATTCTTTCATTTTTTTTTCTGCCAATGAAAGAAGAGAAGCGCGGACTTCATTTTTTTCTTCTACACTCAATTGAGAATGCGTGATGATGCCACCGTTACTTCCGTAATAAGGAAGACTGTTGCAGACATTGCCGTATTTTTCATTGAGGCGAATGACAAACGGAAAATAACCGGCGAGTTTCCCATTGGAGAAATGACGCAACACTTCCATTCGCACAGGGGAAAGATAATTTTGCAACAAGGACAAATAACACGGAGAAGAATAAAGTAAATTATTTCCTGAACCGAGTAAAAAAGAATTCAGTTGTTCCGCTTCTTCTGGTTTCAAAGCTCCATTCCCGTTCATTGAAATTTTTCATTATGGATAAATATCCTGCACCACCATTCGAAATTCATCAGCGACCAGATGAGGAGGCGGTGATTCATTTTTTTATGGAGGTGTTCATCCACGATCTTCGCAACAAATTTAGGATCGATGAATTCGGCGTATCTCGCTTTTTTATCGAGCAGCAATTCCTGCACATAGCGCGCGTTCTCTCCCCTGTACCACGATTCATCGGGAGCGGAAAATCCCTGTTTCTTCCTGTTGATGACCGATTCCGGAAGAAATTCAAGCATCGCTTTGCGCAGCACATTTTTTCCATCGTTGAATTCCGTGTAGGCATTTTTATGCGTTACATTTTCATCGACGCGTTTCATCTGCTCGAAATTCCCGAGTTTGTGTTTCACCGGAACACGCTGTGCAAATTCCACGAGATCATTATCGAGAAACGGAAATCGTTCTTCGAGCCCGTTCGCCATCGAAAGTTTGTCACCGACAAGAAGCAATCCGGGAAGAAAAGTTTTTATTTCGAAATAAAGACTGTTGGCAATATGTTCTTCCGGGCGTGAATAGCGGAGTTTTTTATTGAAAGTGAAAACACGTTCAAAGATCTGCCGTGGTTCATTCAAATCCATTTTTGAAACCACGCCCGCATGAAAAAGTTCTGATTTTGATTCGTCGGAAACGAGCCGTTGCCAGTAGGAATAATAATTTGAAAAAAAAGAAGACTGGTCGAGCGATTTTGAAACACGGTAATATCTCCACGGATAACCACCATACAATTCGTCGCCACCGGTTCCCTGCAAACAGACTTTCACAAATTTTGACGCGAGGCGGCTGATGTAATAATTCGGATAACTCATTCCAACGCGCAGGTCTTCGAGATGCCACACCACACGCGGAAGCGACCACGCAAGATCGCCGGCATTGATCACCTGCTCGTAATGTTCTGTCTTGTAAAAATTCGCAGTAAGTTCTGCATCGCGGCGTTCATCATAATTTGCTTCCACGCCGGTAACTTCAGACATATCGAATCCTGCAGTGAAAGTTGTCATTCGCGGAACGTGCTTGCTTGCAATCGCCGTAATGGAAGCGGAATCCATTCCTCCTGACAAATAACTTCCAACCGGAACATCGGAAATCATCTGGCGTTCCACTGCAATTTTCATCAGGCGTTTTGTTTCTTCTGTTGCATCTTCAAAAGAAATTTTTTCATCCGGATTGGAAAAATCATAATCCCACCACGAATTATGTTTGATGAATGAAGTTTCATCGCCACTGATGCGCACGGTATTCGCAGGAGGAAGCATCACTACACCATCGAACAAAGTGCGGAATGTAAAAAGATTCTGAAATGTGAAATATTCGTTCAGCGCGTGATGATTGAGTTGAACACTGAAACCCGGATGAGCAAGAAAAGATTTTATTTCGGAAGCAACAAGAATAGTCTTCCCGTTAAACCAATAGTACAGCGGTTTTATTCCGAAACGGTCGCGGCTTAGAAAAAGTGTTTTGGTTTTTTTATTCCATGCTACAACAGCAAACATGCCGTTGAATTTCCTGAAAACTTCTTCGCCCCATTCTGCAAGGCCTTCGCTGATGACTTCGGTGTCCGATTCCGATCTGAACTGATGCCCGAGTGCGAACAACTCATTCCGGATCTCTTTGTAATTGTAAATGCAACCATTGAAACCGATCACCCATTCTCCATTTTGCGAATGCATGGGTTGTGCCCCCTTCTCAGAAACATCGAGGATCGATAAGCGGCGATGTCCCATTGCAAAATTATCGTGCAGAAAAAATCCTTCATTGTCGGGCCCACGGTGAGCAATAGCCCGCGTCATTTTATTTACGATCTCCTGCGAGGCCGGTTCACCGTTAAGATTGAATATTGCTGTGATTCCGCACATAAAAATTCCGGATGCAGTTGTTTTTCCGTTGGGGAAAAGCAGGATGAAGCCCGCTCTAAAATTAGACTTTTTACCCTTGCGGAATGAACTTTTTATCAGGCGAAGCGTTCCCGCAATTTCAACACCGGTTTTTCGAATGAATAATAGATCACGAACGCGCAGGCGTAAACGACCACGATCGCAAGAGCTGCGTGAAATGTGGAACTCGTTTTTGAAATGAAATAAGGAAACACCAACGGGTGAATAAGATAAATGCTGTAAGTAAGAAGGCTGGTTTGGGTAAAAAAATGAAATGGGATTTTTGCAGCAATATTATCCGACGGAAATTTCAATTGCTCGATGAAAGGGATCGTGATCGCGATGGAAATACTGAAAATAAAAAATCCGATAGTGCGTGGAAAAATAAGATGGTCCCTCATATCAGTTGGCGCAATAATGGAATGAATATAAAAAACATAAGCAGCGATGAATAAAATTCCTGCGATGAAATAAAACACGGATCGCATTCGCGCGTACACGTGCTGCACTTCCTGGCGCAGAAAAGCAATGAACACTCCGCAGAAAAGTGAATCGAAACGGAATGGAAAATTCCCATTCACTCCACCGAACGGCGTATCGCGACGGAGAACGTACCCCAGCCGGAAAATATTTTCTGCAATAAGAAAAACAACCAGCCATAAAAGCAGCCGAACAGGATTGTGTCCCGAGAAATAAAATGCGATCATGAGAAAAAGCGGCGCAAAAATGTAAAACCATTCTTCCACAACCAAACTCCACGTCACATTATAAAAATCGATACCGTAAAAATTATTCTGCAGGAAAAACACATAGTAGAGTATTTTCAAACCGATGAATGGCCCGAAGAAAAATAATTTCGTGAATAGCACCAGATAATAAACGGGAAGAATACGAAACCATCGCCGGATCCAGAATTTTTTCAGCGTATGAAAACTATTTTCTTTCCGAACCTCGCGCAAAAGTATTTGCCCGATGAGAAATCCGCTCAGCACAAAAAAAACTTCTACGCCGAGTGCGCCTATCTTGAGTCCGCCCGGGCTTACTCCTGTATGCTGCAGCAAAACAAGCCAGATGGAAATGGCCCTCACAATATCCAGTCCGTAGTTCCTGTTCTGCATCAGCCGAGTGAAAGAATAGCGTCTGCAACGTAAGCGTAATCTTCAGCTCTCATTCTGTTGTGCAACGGGATAGCCATGGAAAGATCATTCGCTCTTTTTGCGCCGGGAAAATCATCCGGTTTGATATTAAAATTCTTCGCGTAGTACCCGAGCATGTGTACCGCATGCGTACCCGGGCGCGTGCTGATCCCCTTTTGCTGCAACGCTTCCATGATATCATTTCTCTTCATCGGTGAAATTTTTTCATCGATGAATGTGACGAAAGATTGCCATCCGTGACGATAGCCATCGGCAACAACCGGCGTGCGTAACCATTTGAGCGGAGAAAGTTTTCCGGAATACCATTTCGCCCATTTATTTCTTTCATCGATAAACTGATCCAGTTTTTTTATCTGCACAATTCCGAGAGCGCCCTGCACATCGGTCATGCGATAATTATATCCGACGATATCGAATTCAGGGAGAATATACGGACGCGGGCCTTTATGACGCTGTTCTTCGGAAACAGATGCGCCATGATTTCGAAGACGATTCAGGTGTTCGGCAATGGCATCATCATTTGTTGTGAGCATTCCTCCTTCGCCGGTAGTAACTGATTTTCTCGGGTGAAAAGAAAAACATCCAACGTCACCGAGCGCACCGGCTGATCTTCCATGAAGCATGGCTCCCGAAGCACACGCGCCATCTTCTACAATGAAAATTCCGGGTGCTGCATTTTTCACCGCATTCACATCGGCGCACAAACCGAAAAGATGAACGGGAATGATCGCTTTTGTTTTTGATGTTATCCTTTTTTTCATGTCCGCAACATCGAGGTTGAATGTTACCGGATCCACATCGCAGAAAACAGGGGTTGCGTTACAATACAACACTGCATTGGCAGTAGAGACCCATGTGAATGCGGGAATGATCACTTCATCGCCGGGGCCTACTTTTCCTGCGAGTAAAGCAAGATGTAATGCAGTGGTGCAATTGGAAACCGCGAGTGCATGTTTTACCTGGTGACGCTGTGCAAATAATTTTTCGAACTCAGCAACTTTTGGCCCCTGCGTGATCCATCCGCTGAAAACCGGTTCGCGCATGGCTTCCCATTCTTCCTGTCCCATGGACGGCTGAGAGATCTGGATGATACGTTTTTCCATTGGTGAAATTTTATTCAGGAAATTCTTAGAAGCTTCTTAGTGCAATAAAAATACGAGTCTTTGTGGTAACCACTTTCGGGGGAATATTGACTTCATAATATTTTGAATTGCAGAAAATTCATTTCTCGATAAGCTCTATCAGCCGCATATCGGGAGTAAAAAGGAACGCGCATCTTTTTCCAAGGAAAGCTTCGGAAGAAAAAATGCTCAGCACTTTATGATCTGTACTTTCCAATTGTGCGACCGCCTTGTCGAAGTCAGCAACTTTGTAACCGAGATGATAGTAGGTGGTGTGTTTTTTTTTCAAACCGTCGATCACTGACCCTGTTTCATCGGCCTGCACAAATTCAATATGAATTCCAGGCGCAAGTTCCGCGAAACAAACGGTGACCTTCTGTGATGTGATGTGAAATTTTTCAGAAATTTTTCCTCCATTCGACTCAAGATGCAAAGCAACCGACGCATCAATGCTTTCAACAATACAGCCTACGTGGTGGAATTCGAGCATCAGGATATTAATTTTCTTTCAACGGCATCGCACATATCGCCCACCGTTTTGAATGCCATGATCTCCATGGAAGTGAATTTTATTTTGAAATGCTTTTCGGCCGACACCACCACCTGAATATGCGTGAGCGAATCCCATTCCTCGATGTCGAGTGCAGAAGTTTTTTCAGTGATGGTGAGCGCATCATTATCAAAAACTGTTTTGAGAATTGTGCTGACCTGGTTCAGAATTTCTTTTTTGTCCATAAAGCGAATGAATTATTTTTTCCTGAGAAAAGCGGCGTACATGAGCGTGATCTTCAGTTGTTCTGCAATTTCTTCCGGAACATCTTCGGCATAAACACAGAGTTCCTCTTCGATGGCGAACCCGGCTTTGTCGATGACATCGCGAATCTCAGCTGCATTCCGGAAAAGATAAATGTGGTCGATGGCCGGTGCGTTCGTCGGGGTGGTCACGAAAACTCTTCCGTTATCAGCGAGAAGTTCGTGTAATTTTTTCAGCAGCGCTACCGGGTCTTCCACGTGTTCGAGCACTTCGCCCATCGTAATGAAATCGAATTTATTCTCAGGAAAATATTTGAAAATATCCGAGAGAATGAAATTCACCGAGGGAGATTCTACAAAATTCTTCGCCATCTCCAATGAGATCTTCGAAATATCGATCACATTATTGTCTAAAGAATTGGTGAAACAACGAACCGCTTCATTCACATACAACCCGTGCCCGCCACCAACTTCGAGATAATGTTTCACATAAGGTTTGTACCGCGGAAGTGAATCGACATAAAATTTGAGCAATTCGAAATGATGCAGCCAGATGAACTGTGACATGAGCAAACCGTGCATGTAATAATCCATGATGTCGGGATTTGCATAAACACGCTTGTTCACTTCATCAAATGATTTGCTGGTGTATTCTCCGGTTTTTTCAAAATGGATCGATTCATTCATCACATCGTGGATCATTTTGAGATAACTGTCGACCGCATACGCTCTCGTTTTCCCGATCTGTTTGAGAAATGAATCGTACTTATCGTAAAATGCATTTGCTTTCACGCGCGCTTCTTCATTCTCCCATATCTTCTTCACATTTTTCCTGGCCTTCTTGAAATGAAGAGGGTTTTGCTGTGCAATGCGGTTGAGCGTAAAATCGACAAATGATTCTTCCATCTGAACTGTTTTTTTTCTTTGACGATGTGTTGTTACAATGATAGTGATTTTCCTGTTTTCTAAAAGCGATAACGTTTATCCTTCATTCGGATAAAAAAATCATTCCTTTCCGTTCTGATAATCGGCCCTGATGAAACATGGGCGCTCCGGATATTTTTCAAGATCAAGTTGCCATTGACCGTTCCTTTCTTTGAAGCCGAGATCCCTGTAATGTTCTTTCACCATTATGTTTTTAGCCGTTGGAATATATTCACCAATGAGAATTTTTCCTCCTTTATCCCGAACCTGTTTCACGATGGTGTTCAAAGCAAAATTTTCCATTCCGCGGCGAAGCACACGGCAACTCATAAGCCAGGTATCGATGAACCATGCATCCGGTTTTATTTTTTTCAGAATGATAACAGCGATCAAACCATTGTCACCGAATTTATCAACGAGTGTAAAAGTGAGATGGATGTGCTCTTTCGATGAAGAAAGCGTTTCAATTTCTGATTCTGTGTAACGAACTGTGCGGAGATTGAATTGGTTCGAACGTTGAGAAAGTTGTGCAATACGCGGCGTGCTGAACTTGTCAAAATGTTTTATTACCGAAACCATTTCAAGGCTTTCAAGAAAATCTTTTTCACTGGTAAAACTGCGTTGTGCTACATTTCGCTCCGCTTCCTTTTGATACTGTTTGGTCCGTTGCTCATCTTCTTCCGAAACAGATGCCGTTTCGAAAAGATTGAGTGACTGAAGATGATCGAGGTACTCAGCCGGATCTTCCGGCAATTCGGGAACTGTGACCGCAGGAAGATGCTCGCGGATAATATTTCTTTCGAACGGATTATCGTCAATGAAAACCATGGAGTCGAAACCGACCTGCAGAACCGATTGAATATATTTTATGTTGTCGATCTTGCTTTCCCAGTTCGCGGCAAACACGGCGATGTCTTCCATTCTCAAAACCATGTCCGGATGTTTTTCGAATGGTTCTTTTGCAATTTTCTCATCGTTCTTGCTGCAGACTGCGATAATAATTCCGCGTTCCTTCAGTTGCTTTGCCCAGAGCTGCAACCCGGTGAATGCTTTTCCGGCACCAAGATCCCCGATCTGAATATTTTCAATTCCATCATCACCAATGATTCCGCCCCACAGGGTGTTGTCGAGATCAAGGATAAGGCATTTGTGAAAAGTTCCGTCGATGGAAAGAATAATATCCACCAATGATTTCGCCACATGCGGAATAAAATCGAGACTGAAGATCATGTCGGCGCTGAGATACATTTTCGGATCGGACATGATTTCATTTCCGAAACGCGACTGGAGCATAGCAACATCAGCAATAAAGATGTTTTTTTTGTCCGCGGCCCATTTCATCAGGTTCATGTTCAGCGAACGCAGCTGCCAGGTGAAAGAACTTTCGACTTTATTCGCATAATTTCCGAAAACAGAATCGTCGTGCGCCGGAAAATTCATGCAGATGATACGCGCATGCGTACGTGAACTGATGGCTTCGCCAATAGAAGAAAACCACTCTGCTTTTTTTTCTGCAAAATTTTTGCGATGATCTTTCGGTGTGTTGTAAAAATTTTTCAGCAGTTTTCTCACCGAGCAGAAAATAATAACGAAATCGGGATGAAAATTATACATCGCGGAACGTTCGTCAAAAACCTGGAGATCCACCTGGTCGTAATCCGCTTCAAAAATTTCAAGGTCGTACGCACGTTCGTACCCGTACCCGCGCACCGCCTGCGCAAGAAACTGCGTTGCAGAATCGCCGAGGATGGCGACGCGAAGTTTCTTCAATGAAGAAAAATCTTTTTTAAGATTTTTACGAAGTGTGTTGAAATCTATAAGATCCATGATTATACTACTCCCGTGAGTTCGTTTTCATTTGTAAAATTAGCCAAAAAGATTCCCGCTTTATTCCGGGTTAATAATTGACCATTTCGGTTTATGATGATTTAAAAAAATCCATCATCGTTGTGTCATCCAGTCCAGGAGTGAATCAGCAAGGAGCGCCGAAAATATTCCTGATCCTTTCCTGTTGAGATGTGTAAAATCGCGGAAATCCTTGCGCTCATCGCAAATAGAACTTTTTTCAAAATCAAAATACGGGATGGAATTCCTGTTCGCGATCGCATCGAGCGAATCGTGCATCACTTTATTATCGGGTTCATAAGGAAGATAAACTGAATAAGTAGGCGATGTAAAAAACACCACCGTGCAATTATGTTTTCTGGCAAGAGCAATGAGTTGTTGGAGCGATTCTGCAGAAGCTGCGCAATATTCACGATGTTGCACTTTCAATGAATCCGTAAAAACTTTATCGCGCTGTCCATCGTTGTCACGGAGATAAACACCGGCTTCTTTTTCAAAATCGGCGGGCTTGTGCGGAAATCCTGCATAAACGGAATTCATCGGGTAAATATTATTGTACTCCGCGTAAGAAAAGAACGGAAGATATTTTCTCAGGACATGTTTCAGCGGATTGGTGTTTTTAGCAATGACAGAATCGGAAGTTCCTTTGCCAATGAGAAAAAGATAACACTGATCATTGAAAGGATGGGAATACGCTTTTTCTGGTGCAAGCAGTCCCCACATATCCACCTGTATCAATATAATTTTTGCTTTGTTGCCATTTTTGAAAAACTGATCGAGCAGCAGAAAATTCTCTGCATAACCTGTTCCTCCAACGCCAAGATTCACACCTTTCATTCCAAGCACGCTGTCCATCACCAAAGGAGAAACAACATTGAAAACCCGCGATGAACCAACGAGTACATAATCAAAAGTTTTATTCTTCAGTGAAAGCACCCAAATCCCTTTTTCTGCAGTGTCCTTCTGAATCTGCCGGTCATAAAAATGTGCAAGCGGATAGAGCGGTGCAAAAACAAGCACAACAAACAAAACCGATTTATATAAAAAACGTTTCAAGTTCAGAATTGAAAATAGATGAATTCATTTTTACTGTGGTAAACACCGAAGAGAAGAATGAGCCACGTAAGCCCGATGTAAAATCCCCAGCGCACTGTTACTGGTTTTGTGCGGAGTAATTCACGGCCGCTTCTTCCCCGCTGCAACCAGTGCACACTTTCCATCAATGCAATGGCGATGAAAATAACCACGTATTCAAACCAGATCGCATGAAGATCGCGTTTGAGCGTGATCGGTTCGAGCCACAGAAAATGACGATTGGTGAGAAAGTGATAAATATATTTCGGAACACCGGTAGCAATATGCGAGATCATGTACCACGCTTTTGCCAGCGAATCGGCGCGGAAAAATATCCATGCAAAACTTACAAGAGAAAAAACTATTGCCGCCTGCAGAATTTTGTCGAGTAATTTTCTTTTCGTGATGCCAAGAAGATCGCGCATCTTTTTTCTTGTCCCCTGTGTGAGAATTGCAAAGATGAGGTACGAACCGTGCAATGCTCCCCAGATAATGAAGGTCCAGTTGGCACCGTGCCAGAATCCGCTGATGAGAAAAGTGAGAAAGAGATTGCGGTACGTGAAAAATTTTCCTTTCTGGTTTCCACCAAGCGGAATGTAGAGGTAATCGCGGAACCAGGAAGAAAGAGAAATGTGCCAGCGTTTCCAGAATTCCGAAATTGATTTTGAAAAATACGGACGATCAAAATTTTTCATCAGTTTTATTCCCATCACCTGCGATGCGCCAAGAGCGATGTCGGAATAACCGGAAAAATCACAATAGATCTGGAAACTGAAAAAGATCGTGGCGACCAGCATGGAGATCCCTTCGTAATTCTGCGGGTGGTCGAAAACAGGATTTGCGAGTGTAGATAAACGATCGGCGATCACCACTTTTTTGAAAAGCCCCCACGCCATTAATTTCAATCCGTCGGTCACGCGCACGTAATCGAATGTTTGCGGAACGCGGAATTGCCACAACATATTCTGCGGGCGTTCGATGGGGCCGGCAACGAGCTGCGGATAATACATCACGTAGAGCGCATAGATCCCGAAATGTTTTTCCGCTTTCTGGTTCCCGCGGAAAACTTCGATCGTGTAACTCATCGCCTGGAACGTGTGAAAGGAAAGCCCGATGGGCAGAACCATTTTCAACATTGGAATTCCATAATTCCATCCGAGCCGGTGTGCGAGCTCTTCAAAATTGGTATTGAAGAAATTGTAATATTTGAAAACAGCAAGAACGCCTATGTTGGCAACGAGACTCATGATGAGCCACAACTTTTTCCTGCGTGCATTTTTTTCTTTCCCGAGGAGCAGCCCCGCAAAATAATCGACGATGATGGTAAAAATGAGAATGAGCACATACGCCGGGATGAAGAACATGTAGAAAAAACAACTGGCGGCGAGCAGCATGAACCAGCGGAAACGATGCGGCAAAAGAAAATAAAGCCCGGTTACAACAGGAAAAAAAACAAGGAAATTGAAAGAGTTGAATAACATCCGGCTGTCATTTCCTGGACTGGTCTCTCCACTTTATCAAACGGAGAAGGCCTTCATCAAGGTTGTATTGGAACACAAACCCCAGTTCTTTCTCCGCTTTTTCTTTAGAACCGATCCTGTTCTGCACGAGCGAGCGCGCATCATCCGCGCTATAGGGTTTGTAAGTGACTTTTAAACCTGACTTTTTCAGGCGGAGAATAGTATCGCAAAGAGTTTTGATAGTGGTTTGAACACCTGTTCCCACATTGTAGAAACCATAATTCACATCACTTTTCAGCGCAGCCACATTGCACGCAGCCACATCTTCCACATAAATAAAATCGTATGCCTGTGTTCCATCGCCATTGATCACGGGCGCTTCGTTCGCATCGATCTTATTGAGCATGATGGGCACGACTCCGCTGTAAACCGCGTGCTGATCCTGCCCGGGCCCGTACACATTCATGTAACGCAGGCCGATCACATTCAAACCGTAACGATCATTGAAAGCCGTGCACATGGCTTCACCGGCGATCTTCGTTGATCCGTAAAAATTTTTATTATTGAACGGATGATCTTCCGTCATCGGAACTTCCACTGCATCGCCATAAACAGAAGCGGAAGAAGAATAGATCAGTTTTTTCACTTTGTTCTTCACGCAAGCTTCGAGTACGTTGAATGTTCCTGCAATGTTCACATCGAATGCGGTGCGCGGATAATCTTTGCAGTGCAGCAACCACATGGCCGCAAGATGAAAAACATAATCGACGCCTTTCATCGCATCGTTGAGAATATCGGTTTCACGCACATCGCCCCCGAGCGGGTAAATGCTGCAGCGCGAATCCTTAAGCGACGCGCTGATATTTTCCATTTTCCCTCTAGCGAAATTGTCGTAGATGATCACTTCGCCGGCATTTTCTTTCAGCAATTCAGCAACGACAAATCCGCCGATGAACCCGGCTCCACCGATGACCAGTATTTTTTTATTTTTTATTTCCATTTTCAGAATCTGAAAAGATGAGCGATTTGAGTGGGATGCTTCACTGTTTTTTCTACAAATTCAATTTGCAGATCTTTCGCGATGGCGCGATAATAATCCGGGTTGCAGAATGCGCCTGAGATCATCGGGTGAATTCCGCCGTAAAGAAAACCTCTCGGGTAATCGGTTTGAATATTGGTGAATAGAAGTGTTCCTCCTTTTTTCATCACCGCCTTCAGGTTTCGCATGCAGGTTTCTATCTGTTCTTTTGAAAGATGGGTGAATACCGATTGTGCAATTGCGAAATCGAATGTTTCGTTGAATTTCCGGAAGTTGAATTCCTGGTCGAGGATCACCTGGTATTTTTTCTTCAAACCGGTTTCCGTAAAAAATAATTTTCCAAGATCGATGAAAGGAGGATAAGCATCCATTCCGCAATAATTGGAATCATCGAGATAATTTATTGCCTGTATTCCGAGGCGGAGCGGGCCGCAACCGATGTCGAGCAATTTATGTTGCGGTTTCATTCCGCATTCGATGAGCGCATCCATCTGCCATTTGGAATATTCTTCGAAACGATAATGGAATTTTGCATCAGGAATCATTCCAACCTGCAAACTCAGATCGATAATACGTTCAACGGGTAGGGTGATCAGTTTCATGAGCTCAGTTTAAATCGCTTGAGAATTCTTTTACGCAGATGTTTGAAAAGTACAGAAGCGCGTATCTCACTCATCACACTTTCTTCTGATCGCGGAAGAATTGTTTCGGGCGGAAAAATCATTCGCAGGAAACCGACTTGATCCTCGCTGCTCCTCACATTTTCGACGGAGTGTACATTGTTGTATCTCCAGATGACAAGATCACCGGGTTCGAGCGGCATATTTTCCGAATCGAAAACATATTCTGTTTTTTTATCATTGGAAATTGTTTTCATCCCGATCCCATTGTAATCCGTTCCTTTTTTTGAAAGAATAACGGTGGCCTGCAAACGTTCGGGCCTGAAATACGGAGGCGTTGTCCAGTCGGAATGCGGTTCCACTATTTTTTCCCCGTTTCGAGTGATGACCACGCGGTAACTGCAGCAGTATCCGTCAAGCGGATAAAAATCGAGATGATTTTTATTGGATTCGATGAGACTTCTCAATTGCTGCACGGCAAATGCAACGGCGTAAGTAGCTTCATCAACAGGTTTATTCCAGAAATAATTGTAGTACGCTCTTCCGAAACGTGTTTCGTAGAGATAATCGGGATTGCCGAGCCAGAACATTTTCTTTTTGTCAATGCCCTGAAGTTTCACATGCGATTTGGAAATGGGCGCTTCATGGATCCAGAACGAACGCATGTGGTTCAGGAAATTTTCATTGATGAATTTTCTGAAAATGAAAAAACCGGGAGCATCCGAACGGTAAAGTTCAGATCTTATCTGTTTCAATTCTTCATCCGATGGACGGAAAGAAAACTGGTTGATCATCTTGAATTAGTTTAAAACTTCCCATTTGCAGGGAAGGTGAATAAAAGTATTGATCTTCGCCGACAAAACGTGAACATCGCCTTCCGAAATATTTTTTACCTGGAAGCGGAGAAAATTTCCGATCGCATCATAGAAAACCGTTCCCTCCGTGTTGCAGAAGTAAATGAAGAAAGAATATTTTCCCGGCATTAATTTAGGATCCATTTCCACTTTCACAGCATGATCGCCGGGTTCGAAGTTCCATTGCTCTTTCGAATAATTATTGGAACCGGAATAAGTGATCTGTTGCCCGTCGACCGTTGCTATCCTGATCTGTAAAACGGCATTCTCAATTTTCTTTTCCACGTTGAAATGAATAATGAGTGAGAAGGGCTGAAGCAAAAAAAGCTGGCTGACGAGATCATTGGAAGGATTATGCATCTCTATGCGCTTCAGAACAGCATCTCTTCTTCCCCACGGACGTTCCCATTTCTCAGGAACATCATAAATATTATTTTCATCATTCGTTTGCCGGTCAGAATTATCGAGGTATGCGGCCACTACATCAAGCGTATCGCCCTGCATGGCACAACTTCCATTTTCCATCCAGATTGTTCGCTTGCAAAGATTATTTACTGCCGACATATTGTGACTCACAAAAAGAACCGTTCTTCCCTGTGAAGAAACATCTTTCATTTTGCCGAGACATTTTCTCTGGAATTCCGCATCACCTACCGAAAGCACTTCATCGATGATAAGAATTTCGGGATCGAGATGAGCAGCAACAGCGAATGCAAGGCGGACATACATTCCGGAAGAATATCTTTTTACCGGCGTATCGATATAGCGTTCTACGCCGGAAAAATCAACGATCTCGTCGAATTTTTTTTTCACTTCACGAATAGACATTCCCATGATAGTTCCATTGAGAAAAATATTTTCCCTGCCTGAAAGATCCTGGTGAAATCCTGTTCCCACTTCAAGCAGCGCTGCCATTTTCCCGCGCACGCGAATTTGCCCGCGCGTGGGAGCGGTAACGCGCGAAAGAATTTTAAGTAATGTAGATTTTCCAGCACCGTTTCTTCCTACAATTCCAAGTACTTCACCTTTGCTTACTTCGAATGAAACATTGCGAAGCGCCCACACATAATCTGAATTTCCTTTTTTTGTCCGGTCGTTTATATCACCGACTTTCAGGAACGGATCTTCTTTTCCGCGCACACGCGCAATCATGCGCCTGAGATCATTGCCAAGCGAACCTGTTCCAACACTGCCGAGGCGGTATTGTTTCCAAATATCATCAACCTGAATGGCAACTTTATTCATCGTGATCATTTAGACTGTATCCATTACATTTTTTTCGACACGATTGAAAACCATAATGGAAAATAAAAGAAGTACAACGAGAATTCCACCGGCGTAACCGAGTCCCATCCAGCTCCAACTTCCGTAATCAAGAATGGAATAACGTATGCAGCGAATGATCTGCAGCAATGGATTCCATTTGAGAACACTCATGACACGAGGCCCGAACATATCAACCGGAATCACAACTGAAGAAGCATACATGAGCGCCTGGATGCCGACGCCAACGAGAAAAGTAAGATCGCGGTATTTATTGGTGATTGCGGAAATGATGAGTCCGAATGAAAGACTGTACCCGGCGAGAAGCACAATGAGCAAAGGAAGATACGCGAGGAAAATATTCGGATGTACCGGCGCTCCCTTCGCAACATAAAACACGTAGATGATGAGCAGCATCAATAACTGAACACCGAGTTTGATGAGAAAGGAAATCACAACAGAAACAGGAGTGACCAGCCGCGGAAAATAAACTTTCCCGAAAATACTTGCATTGGAAGAAAAAGTGATCGAGGTTTTATTGAGGCAATCAGAAAAATATCCCCATGGAATGACCGCTGACATAATAAAAAGTATAGGCGGCACCGGGCCTGTTTTCATTTTCACAAGGATAACGAAAACGAAGAAATACATGAGCGTATTCACGAGTGGTTGCAGCAGCATCCATACCGGGCCAAGAATAGTTTGTTTGTAAGCAGAAAGAAAATCGCGGCGAATGAGTAAGCGTATGAGGTCACGATATTGCCATACACCATGAAGATCAAGCCTGAACCAATTTGATCTCGGCTTAATTAAAATATCCCATCCGGAATTATCTTCCTGAAGTTCCGGTTTTGCCATAATTACTTTTGAAGAATTGAAAAAACAGAAATCAAAAATAAGGTTTTAATTCCAAAGGTGTTTCCCGAAGGACTTGCTCCCGCCTTTTTTCTGCATTGCCCAATCATTTTTCACAGGAAAAAATAAAAAAAAGAATTTCCTGCGGCAATAAAAAATCATTGCTTTTATTTTTCTTTTTCTTTTTTATCGCCGCCTTTGTTCACTCTCACTTTACCGGAGCCATAACTTCCGTAGCCGCCATAACTTCCATATCCGCCATAACTTCCATATCCGCCATATCCTCCCCCGTAACTTCCGTAACCATATCCATAACGATTGTAATAATATTTTGATTTTTTACGCTTCACGCCATTGAGTACGAAACCGAAATGAACACCGGGATTCATCGTGGAAATCTCATGCGCATTTTCGATGGAAGAACGGTAAGAGAATTTTGTGTTGATCACAAAAAGCATTACGGCAGCTTTACTCATAAGTACAAGCGCATCGCTGATCAATCCTACCGGCGGTGTATCGATGATGATGAATTCATAATGCTGTTTGCAATAATCGAGAATCTCATCCATTTGTTTGGAACTGATGAGTTCCGAAGGATTCGGTGGAAGCGGCCCGGATAGAATAACATCGAGATTCTCGATCCTGGTATTCATCACGCATTCCGGTATGTTGTGTTTGCCGGCGGCGATAGTTGAAATTCCTTTTTCTGCCTTAATGCCAAGCCCGGTTTGCACGCGCGGTTTGTGAAGATCAAGTTCCAGCAGCATGGTTCGTTTTCCCGATTTTGCAAGAACAGCTGCAAGATTGAGTGAGCAGAAAGTTTTTCCTTCTCCCGGATTATTCGAAGTAATAACAATAAGATGCGGGCCCGGACCGGTGGCCATGAATTGCAGGTTGGTGCGAATGGTGCGGAACGATTCTGCCATTGCAGATTTCGGATCGTGCTCCACAGCAATGGAAAGATCTTTCGATACCATATCCTTCACCACATCACCGAGGATCGGAAGTTTGGTATTGTTTTTCAATTCCTCGTACGACTCAATGCGGTAGAAGAATTGTACCCTGATAAATGCAATAATAAGACTGAGAACAAATCCTCCGATAGTGAATGAGATAATTAATTTTTTTTCATCCGGGCTTACAATTCCGGCATAACGCGGCCGTTCAATAATTTTTGTTTCCGGAATGATGCTCGCTCTTGAAATGACCGTATTCGCTCTTCGCTGCAGAAGAAAAATATACATATCCTCATTTACTTTCTGTTTCCTGGTGATATTCAGTAATCCGCGCTGCTGTTCGGGAATCTCCTGCAGCAGCCCTTCATAAAAACCAATCTGAACATCAATCGCTTTTTTATTTTCTCCCAATGCAACACGTGTATTTTTAATATAGATGAGCAAATCACGCTTGGTGGAATCGATCTGGTTTTTGAGATTCGTGATTGAAAAATTATTCGGCTTCGCAATATTCATCAGTTCATTGAGTTCTTTCTGCTTGTCGTAAAGAGCAGAAAGTGTACTGATCTGGAAATTGTCTCCTTCGAGCAGGTACGCCGATGGCGGAAGGAAAGTCGGATCTTTATCTTCAATGATATAACGCTCGAGATCGTTCAGCGTTGTTTCCTTGTATTCGATCTGTTTTTTCTGATCAAGATAATCCACATAGCGTTCAAAATAATTATCGGATTGCTTCGTGATATCGATTATGGAATTCTTCTCACGGAAACGCACCATTGTGTCTTCAATGTTATTGAGAATATTTACCACTTCATCCATCTGGCGATCGATATAGTAGATGGTATTTTTATTCACTTCCAGTTTCGAGATCACACTGTTTTCAATGTACACCTGCGATAACGTGTCAAGAAATTTTATGCCGCGTTCGGGAAGAACATCAGTGTAAGTCATCTTGAGCACATTGGTGTATTCCGGATTTTCCACTTTCAGATTCGCAAGAAAAGTTTTGATGAGAACATCCTTGTCGTGCGGTTGAATAAGATAATTTCCGGATGCACTCACCATGATGGTCTGGCCTGTTATGAAAGATCGTTTCTTGCTGATCAGGATATGCATGTGCTGATTGATGAGGTCTTCTCCGAAATTTCCTTTCACCACATAAGGTTGATCGCCTATGGTATAATCCAGCTCGTAAGTTTCTGGCGACAATAACTTGAATTTCATCTGCTGCTCATAAAGCGCAGGATTCAGTGTAAAGGTTTTTACAGAAAAAGGTACACCGGAATAAACTTCAGTAGTACGCAGCCGTCCCACCAGGAAATAGGATACATCAAAATCAAGCCGGTCGAGCGTTTTTTCAATGAGATCCTGAGACTGGATTACGCGGATCTCATTCGAGTTATCAACATAGGTTTTATAGGTGTTACCGTAGAATTTATTATCAGTAATAAGACTATTTGTATTGTAATCGTCGTTGGATTTCAGTAGCAACTGGGTGGTAACCGAATAGACCTTGCTTAACTTATAAACATATAATTTACCGACCCCATAAAGAATTCCGCTCAGTAAAATAACCAGCCACCAATTTTTACGTACAACAGGTAAGAATTTCCGCAGATCGGAAATTGACATAGCTCCCTTTTCTCGATTATCCTCTCTCATATTTCACCCAAAAGTATGAAAATGAGAGATATTATATTAGAAATTCTTACATTTGAACATACAAAATACCCACCCCGCATGAAACGACTTTACCTCCTTTTCGCGGCTATTTTTCTGGCATCGCTCTCAAGAGCGGCTACCTTTACTTCTATAGCCAGTTCTTCATGGACAACACCAGCCACCTGGAGTGTAGTTGGTGTAGATGCTGACGGAATTCCGGATAATAATGATGTGGTGAATATTGCGGGTGGATTTACTGTGAATATGACGACCGCAGCGGCGTGTCAAACACTTAATATTAATCTCGGATCTACTCTTACCTGCGCAAATTACTCGCTTCTTATTTATGGCGACTTCACAAAAAACGGCGGACTCGGTAGTGCAGGAAGTAT
Source organism: Bacteroidota bacterium (assembly GCA_016194975.1). NCBI lineage: Bacteria > Pseudomonadati > Bacteroidota > Bacteroidota bacterium. The sequence goes on along the minus strand of JACQAM010000019.1, from coordinate 78,965 downwards.
CCAGTTTTTCGCAGCAGGAACTGTTACCTCTTCTACTTTGATCTCCAGCAATACAATTTATTTCTATCAGAACTATACGATCGCTGCCGGCACAGTGCTCATCGCTCAATCACTCATCAACATTACCAGTAACAGGATCATCAACAATAGCGGAAGTGTTACCTGTAATTCAAATGTTCAGATCAATTCAGGAGCTACATGGAATAACCTGAATGGTTCTTCACTTACAATGTCGGGATATGCATCAACAGGGACACTCAATGCATCTGCAGCAACCAATACTGTAACTTATCAGAAAGGGTATACTACAATTGTGGGAGGTGCGCAGGCAACTTATTATAATCTTGTTCTGAATACCGCCGCTGCTCAAACAAAAACTTTGTCTGGTGCCCTCACTGTTAATAATGATCTTACCATCAATGCTCTTGTTACTTTGAATTGCAATAATTTCGACGTCACCATTGGCAGAAATTGGAATAACAATGCAAACCTCACTTGTACCAATATGGCAACGGCTACATTCAATGGTGGCGGAGCGCAAAGTATTACCCGCGCATCAACGGAAATCATGAAAAATCTCGTTGTAAACAAAGCTGCCGGAACACTCACACTCGCAACGCCACTAACACTGAATGGAAATTTTACGATCACTGCAGGAACATTTGATGTGAGTGCAGCAAATTTTTTATTGACAATAAAAGGAAACTTTACAAATACGGCCGGAACATTCACCGGGAGATCGGGAACTGTTACGTTTGCCGGCGCTGCTGCTCAAACCATAAGCGGAGCCGTTACTCCTACATTTTTTGATGTGACTTCTTCCAATACACTGGGTGGAGTTTCCGTTACAGGAACAATTATTATTTCTGATATTCTCACTGTAAATACGCAATCATTCGGTACAGGCGGCGCTGGTACAATTATTCTTCCAGCTACCGCGGCAACAACTTGTGCGAAAATCGGAGTTGTCGGAGGTTCGTTGGTTGGTGCGGGATGGAGCGCGCAAGCTTACATTGATGGCCCTGCTACCGGTTATTGGCAATTCCTTGGCTCACCAATTAATGGATCTACTCTTGACGATTGGGATAGCGATGCAAGATTTTATATGAGCGGTGTTGGTGGCAATGATGGCAATGCATGCTGTCCTGTTTTTTATTCTGTTAGAACTTATGACGAGCCTTCAGGAACATGGGTGAATGTTACGACAACAGCAACTGCTCTCACTGCCGGAGAAGGATTCATGTGCTGGATGGCTGATGATATGTCAACTCTTACCGCTCCTCTTGTTTTTGATACTAAAGGAACACCAAGCTTTGGCAATAAAAGTATTGCTGTCACTGCCGGCGGTGTGGGTGGTGGTTATAATCTTGTCAGCAATCCTTATGGATGTCCTATCACTTACGCAACTGTTGTTGCTGCTTCAGGAAATCTCAATCCGAATTTTTACATTCTCCAGGAAAACGGAAGTTATGTTGCAAATCCGAATGGAGGCGTAATTGCCGGGACACAAGGATTCATGTGTCTTGCTACTGCAGGAGGAAATGTAAATTTTACAGAAGCAGCAAAAAATACAGCAGCAAATCCAAATATTATCCGTCTGGCCGATCCGGAAAATTTTGTACGCATTCGTCTTACTAATGATGTAAACGGACTCGGAGGAGAATCAGTTGTAAGTTTTCAACCCGACGCGCTCAATACTTTTGATGTGCGTGAAGACATGCCTTTCCTCGCAAGTCCGTATGATGATGCTTCGCTGATATGGACATCAGATGCTTCTGCAACGAAAATTATGCTGAATACAATGAATACCGATCAGAATTCAGTGAGCATTCCATTGGTGATCAAATCTGCACTTCCGGGAAATCAAATAATTTCTTTTTCGGGAATAGATCATGTAACAGCATACTCCTGCGCCTGGCTTGAAGATCCTTCAAATGGAAAACGAATAGATCTCGCTCAGAATTCATCTTATTCTTTCCTTGCAGAGCCCGGCGAAGAACGTAACCTGATACTTCATTTTGACAAAAAAGGAACATGCCCTCTGGATGAACAGAATATTGCGCAGGCACTCGATGGAAATTGTACTGTTTTCAATAGCAACGGAAATCTGAAAGCTTCGTTCTTCTTCGATCAGCAAACTGATGTAACGATCTCTATTTATGATGTGGAAGGCAAAGAAATTTCTGCGCCAAAACAATTCACCGTTACCAGCGAAACAGTTTCACTGGAGAATCCTTATGCGCACGGAGTTTATTTCGTGAAGATCACACAAGGCGAACAGGTCGTCACTAAAAAGATATTCTATTAAGCGAACCAATTATGAAATTCAACCGGAACATTTTCTTCCTTCTTTTTGTGCTTTGCGTTATTGTATTTGCGCAAACAGCGCATGCGCAACCACCACCACCTCCTCCTGTCGGCGGGCCTCCATGCTGGCCTCCTCCGTGCGTTCCTGTAAATGGCGGGATTTATTATGCTCTTGCTGCGGCAATTATTTTCGGCGCCGCAATGGTATACCGCTCATTCAAACTTCGCGGCGCTTCTGAAAGGGCATGAATCTGAAAATTCCCGAAAGCAGAACGCTTCGGTTCATCGGAATATTTATCGCTTTGTTTTTGGTGTGGATGATGATCTACGAATGGGTCATTCATCCCTGGGGTAAACTCGACCGGCTCGTGATCAACGATAATTCTCTCTGGTCACTTTTTATTCTCAGCAAACTCGGCTTTCATACTTTTATTGGAAATAATCCGACGATAAGGACCATCGGCATCGACGGAACACACGGATTATGGATCGGTGATCCTTGCGATGGAATAACACTCTTCGCCTTATTCACTTTCTTCATAGCGGCCTATCCGGGAAAATGGATTTATAAATTATTCTACATCCCGGCAGGTATCACGGTCATTCATTTTCTGAATATTTTCCGGATCGTACTGCTCTGCATCATTGTAAAAAATCATCCATCGTGGCTGGAATTCAATCACACTTATCTTTTCCAGATACTGATGTATGGAATTATTTTTTTTATGTGGTATTACTGGATAAAAAAATTCAGTGATCCCGGCGGTTTACAGAACTACAGCAAGCCATGAGAAAAAAAATCGCCGGCGGCCTGCTTATCCTGCTCTACATTGTGACCGGGTTCCTTCGTGAATTCATTTTTGTGAATATCAATGAGCAGAGCCGGGTTACTTATTATCATGACGCCGATTCGCACGTTTCTCCTTCCCTGCATTTTCTTTCGGGATGGAGTTACGCTGCTCTTTATTATTCCAAGTGGCTGCTCACCGTTTTATTTGCGATCGTCTTTGCGCTCCTTGCAGCAATCACGGTGAAGACTATTTTCAATGAAAGAGAAAAGATCCGTATTACACTCATCAGTTACGGGATAATTTTCATTCTTGGTTCTTTATTCTACCTCGCCGGTTCATTGACAGGCATGATCGATTCTACTTACAATATTGCGCGCTTTCTCGCCGGGCTAACGGAAACGCCGGCCTTACTTGTGATCTTAATTGCATCCTTCCTCGTTCTCCGAAAAAGTGAATGATTTATTTACTTTTGTCCACACTAATTTCAGTATCGCATCATGAAAAAAGATACCGCCATTTTCGACATCATCAAAAAAGAACTGCATCGCCAGACCAGTGGAATTGAACTGATCGCGTCTGAGAATTTTGTTAGTGACCAGGTCATGAAAGCGATGGGATCTGTGCTCACCAATAAATATGCAGAAGGACTTCCGGGAAAAAGATATTATGGCGGATGCGAATTTGTTGACCTTAGCGAACAGCTTGCCATTGACCGCGCAAAATCTCTTTTCAATGCACAATGGGTGAATGTGCAACCGCATTCCGGCGCACAGGCGAACGCTTCTGTGATGCTTGCCGTTTTAAAACCAGGCGATACAATCCTCGGTTTCGATCTTTCGCACGGCGGACATCTTACGCATGGATCTGCTGTGAATTTTTCCGGCAAACTTTATCGCCCTACATTTTATGGAGTGGAAAAAGAAACCGGGATGATCAATTATGATAACGTTGAAAAAACTGCGAACGCTGAAAAACCAAAACTCATTATCTGCGGCGCCTCTGCGTACTCACGCGATTGGGACTACGCGCGCCTGAGAAAAATTGCGGATTCAGTTGGCGCGCTACTCATGGCCGACATCGCACATCCTGCAGGATTGATAGCGCGGGGAATTCTCAACGATCCGGTTCCGCATTGCCACATCATTACGACAACAACACACAAAACACTTCGCGGACCGAGAGGAGGAATGATTTTCATGGGAAAAGATTTTGAAAATCCCTGGGGACTTAAAACACCGAAAGGAGAAATAAAAATGATGTCGGCACTACTCGACGCTGCTGTTTTTCCCGGAACACAGGGTGGGCCGCTCGAACATGTGATCGCTGCAAAAGCAGTTTCTTTCCATGAAGCGCTGAGCGATGGTTTTCTCCGTTACGCGGTGCAAGTGGTGAAGAATGCGGCGCTGCTTGCTGATGAATTTGTTGCACGCGGTTATCATGTGATCTCCGGCGGAACTGAAAATCATTGCATGCTCATCGATCTTCGTTCAAAAAATATTACGGGTAAAGAAGCAGAGAATGCGCTGGTGAAAGCCGATATAACGGTGAACAAGAACATGGTTCCTTTCGATGACAAATCTCCATTCGTCACATCAGGCATCCGCGTGGGCACGCCTGCGATCACTACGCGCGGAATAAAAGAAAAACAGATCCCGAAGATCGCGGAACTCATTGATGAAGTAGTGATGAATCACACCAGCGAAAAAAAGATAGCGAATGTGAAGAAGGAAGTGAATAAGATGATGAAGAAATACAAATTATTCGCCTGGTAATTTTTCCTGCATTTTTTTTCAGTGATCTATCACTTCGAGCGGTTTCATTCTTCCCGCGCCCGCATCGCGCGCGTAAACAGTGATGAGCAGGTAACTCGGAATATTCTTTGTGCGTAATTTTCTTCTCTTCTTTTTTGTATAGCGCGCCGGATACCAGTAACTGCATTTACGCATCCTGTCGAAAGATTTTTTTTCGAATGCGATCGTTGTACTGTCCGCAATTTTCCACGGCATCAGTTTTATTCCTGCCAAACCATTCTCATCGATCTGCACGGCAAACTGCGCACTGTCGAATCGCACGGTATCGCTCCAGGAAAAACCATAATGCATCGGCAGGAGAAATGTATTCCAGTTGAAACTGTCATTATTCAATGAGCCATGTTCGCGCAACACCGCAAGCATTTCCGCGTTCATGAATGAAGAATCGACATTCACCGGCGACGGAGGAAGAATTCCTCTTGCAGAATCAGACAGCACAATTTCATTGCGTGAAATTTTATCGACGTGGGTTGCTACGCCATATTCGCCATAATCATAATTAATGGAAACTGTGTAAGCCACAGGGATGAGCGGTCGGCGCACAACAATAATTCCTTCCGGAATTGAATCCTGTGCGATCACATCCGCCAAACTGAAAAAAATAAAAATGAAAAGTAAAAGTTTTCTCACCAGATGAAATTAAGAATTAAATGAACGGGGAGAATTGATTTTTTTTATTGCTTCGAAAGATTCCGCTGCAGAAAAGCTTTTTGTTCTTCATCGGAAGCAGGACAGTTAAGCGGAATATCGAACGGGGAAAAAACAGCGCGGGTATTTTTCTGATCGGTGGTAAGCGGCATGGAAGAAACAATGATCGCCATTCGGCAACAATAATTTTCTGCAACGAATTCCGATGGCTTCATCAATTGTTTCGGCGTATCGAATCCTCCCGCAGTTCCCCATTGCTGCCCTTCAAGACTTACAGTGAGTGCGCCGAGTTCCGCCACCAATTCATTATTCATATTTCCTGTATTCACCGTATCGGGATCAGCGTACTGGATTTTTCCGTTCTTCGAGATCCACACATCAACATACATCGTATCAACCGCAGGAGTATCGTTCGCAGGAAAACTGAAAGCAAGATTCAAACCGATGTAACGGGAAATATTTGTGGTCTCGCGCGGATATTCTCTTTTTAGATCGGGACCGTAAAAAAGAGAATCGTAAACCGGCACACGTTGCAGTTGCACATCACCATTGTAATTCACGCTGCGTTCGCCCCACGCTACTTTAGAAAGTTGTAATGAATATTCTACTTTCACATACGGCGTACAGGTGGCTTTGCGAATGTGAATGACTCCCTGTGGAATTTCTTTTTTTGCCGTGTCGGGTTGCGATGAACTATTCAGCGATGAAAATATTCCGAGGACGAATATGGCCGCAACTTTATTCATGATGATAATTCAACGCGAGTTCACTGTCTTTTTGTATGAATGCCGAAGAAATTCTTCATCTCATCGGGCGAAGCGAATGAACGGAGAACCGGTTTCATTACAAATGTTGCAGATGCCTGTCCACGTACATTTTTGAACTGATCGTCATCGGCCGTGTACAACATTCCGTTTTTCACTCCCCATAGCATATTGGAAGAATTGGAATCAAAAGTGAAATTCGCAACAGGATTTCCGCCGTAAGAATACAAACCGAAATGATGGCGATCTACGAGATAAAGACTTGTGAGATCATTCATCGCTTTTCCATCGGCATCTTTCATCGCGAGCACCACGCGCGTATTGCCCGGGTAATCGCCTGCGCAATCGCAATTGTAAATTCCGAAATTACTGATCGTGAAAACGCGCATGAAATTATCCGTCACTTCCACATTCACCGCATCATTCACATGCGAAGAAACAAGATAAGCAAGGCCTCCATTGTTCACTGCTATCTCGTAATTACTTCTTGCTGTTTGTTCTGCTTTATCACGTTTTGCAAGTGCGTCGGAATATTGCTGGTAAAGTTTATCGTACTCCTTTGTTGCATTTTCGAGACCGGTCCCTTCGTACGATGGATACACGTCGAGTTTCAGAACAGTAGTTCCTTTTTTAAGCGTGAGAATATATTTTCCTTCTTCCGTTCCTTTTGAAATTTTAAAATCTTCCCATTGTATGTCGTACGCTTTCGTGTCAAAATTTTCTTTCGATTCATCCACCGTCCAGATCACATCTTTGTAAGCGAGAATTTCAGGAAATTCTCTCGGATCGCAATCAATGGGGAAACGATGTTTTGTTTTATCAGCGTGAATGGGAACTCTGGGCTGCGCGGGAACTGCATTCATCCGGTAAGATTCTGCAATTCCATCATCGCGCTGGGTTTGCAACGCCGAAAGTTTTGCCTGGTCATCTTTTTCCTTTTGCGCTTTCTGTTTCGGTGTGAGTTGCGAAGCGGAAACCGGTTGTTGCACATTATTTTTTCCTTTGAATATCCAATTGCCTGCTGTAGTATCAAAAAGATAAACGCTGAATTTAGAATCGGAATTCTCCGAAGCGAACTGGATCTGCACATTTTTATTTTTATCGAGATAAACAGGAGTTCCGTTCATCGACGCTGTGACTTCCATCATCCCTGCCGATTCGAACTGGAAAGTTTTTCCGGCAGAATCATATTGCATTGGAATGCCCGCAAGAAAAACATCTACAGGATCGTGGAATTCCCGGTAATGAATATCCACATTCCCATTCACCGATTTTCCATTCGCATCCACGAAAGCATTCTCCGGGAAAATAAGTTTCGATCCCGAATTATAAGTCACGGTGCCGCCTTTCGCAGAACTGATTTTGAAATCGGTGAAAGAAATATTCATGCCTTTAAGCGGAGGCGCAATCTTTCTTTTCTGCGGAACGATCGTGTTCGAAGTATTCGTCATTTGCCCCGGCGTTCTCGTATTCGCGGACTGCAACGATGAATTTGTTGCAGCAGGAGAATTATTTTTTTCCGGTTGATTTTTTTCGAGGAGAACAACGGTCATGGAAACAGCGATCACCGCAGTGACGGCCGATCCGGCAAACCATCCTTTTTTCCAGAATGGTTTCTTCCCCGGTTTAAGCGGCGAAGCGTTGTATTGCTTCATCAGGCCGTCGAAATTTCTCTTCGAAAGAATTTCATCTGACGAAGGTTTCTGGCGGTCGATGTTGACTTTATATTTTTTCATGACGCGTAATGCGGGTAAAAAGGTGCATTAGTCCCTGGTTTTTGGTTTTCCGGTGATGATCTTTTTTAATTTTTCAAGTATGCGGTACGTTTTCACTTTTGCATTGTTCTCTGTTATTCCGAAAATTTCTGCGATCTCTTTGAATGCTCTCTTCTCAAAAAATCTCATTTCTATGAACTGCATATCTTCCTCTTCGAGTTCGAGCACTGCTTCTTTCAGAATTCCGATGTAGGCGCCGTATTTATCTTCTTCCATTTCCTCCGCCATGTCGCCCAATAAAACGGTTTCAATATTCACCGTGCGCTGCGCCTGCTGCTGACGAAAAACCGTGTACACTTCACTCTTTGCTATGCGATACAACCACGATGCGAACGGCACACCTTTGAATTCATATTTGTGAAGATTCAACATTGCTTTCAGAAAAACATTCGATGTAACATCATGTGCTGCTTCTTTATCATCCATCCGTTGCCACACGAACAGAAAAATTCTCTCGTAATACTTATTATACAACGCCTGGAAACGCGACGGTTCCTTTTTTGCTTCCTCCACCAGCACCTGCTCGTTGAGCATGTCCTCCCTGGTAGCGTGGTACTTCGAGACAACCTCCATAACCGAAGGATTAATTGTAACTGACCGCATGCAATTCCTTTGATTTGATACTATAACGAATCAGCAATGGAAAGATACAGGTTTTATTGTAATAATTTGGTAAACAAGTGCTTAAGAAACCCAATAATAGAATTTTTCATTCGCATCTCCCTCTGAAAAAACAGGGTTTTCACACGTGTCGCCGATGGATGTTATCTTTGATTCCCAATTGAAAAAGTATGTCTAAAGCAAATGATCCGGATCTGAAAAGCTGGGTGAAGGTTGAGAAAAATTCAGATTTCCCGATACAGAATCTTCCGTTCGGAATTTTTCAAACTTCACAGCGGAGTCCGCGCGCAGGTGTAGCGATCGGTGATTTCATTCTCGATCTTTCTGTTGTGGCCGAATTCGGTTATTTCGATGCAATTGCTTTTGATAAAAAAGTTTTTTCTTCTTCTTCGCTCAATAATTTTATTTCGCTCGGAAAAAATATCACAAACAAAGTGCGCGAGCGCGTTTCGGAATTGCTCGACATTAAAAGTAAAAGTCTGCAGTCACAGGTTGCAGCAAGAGAAAAATGTCTTGTGCCGATGAATGATGTAACCCTGCTCCTGCCCGTTCATATTCCGGATTACACCGATTTTTATTCGAGCATCGATCATGCAACGAACATGGGAAAAATGTTCCGCGATCCCGCGAATGCTTTGCTTCCTAACTGGAAACATATTCCTGTCGGTTATCACGGCCGCGCTTCTTCCATTGTAGTTTCCGGAAAAAATTTTCATCGCCCGCACGGACAATTGAAACCTGCCGATGCAGAAGTTCCGATTTACGGCGAAACAAAATTGCTTGACTTCGAACTGGAAACGGCTTTTGTCATTGGTAAAGCAACTGAAATGGGCGACACGATCTCCACCGAAAATGCAGATGAATATATTTTCGGAATGGTACTTTTCAACGACTGGAGTGCGCGCGATATTCAATCGTGGGAATATGTTCCGCTCGGGCCTTTTCTTGCAAAAAATTTCTGTTCGGTAATGTCGCCGTGGATCGTTACGCTTGAAGCGCTCGAACCTTTCCGCACAAAAGGATATGAGCAGGAACCGAAAGTTCTTCCTTACCTCGAATACAGCGGCGAAAAAAATATTGACATTCAGCTTGAAGTTTCAATTGCCAATGAAAAAAATGAAGAAAATATAGTTTGTCATTCGAATTTCAAATACATGTACTGGACCATGGAGCAGCAGCTTGCTCATCACACCGTGAATGGCTGCAACATGAATGTCGGCGATCTTCTCGCATCTGGAACGATCAGCGGGCCCGAAGAAGGAAGTTTCGGTTCTATGATGGAAATTACATGGCGGGGAACCAAGCCGGTGAAAATGAAAGATGGTTCGGAAAGAAAATTCATTAATGACGGCGACAGTGTCATCCTGCGCGGGTACGCGGAAAAAAATGGAGTGCGCATAGGGTTCGGAGAATGCAGATCAAAAGTTTTACCGGCGAAATAATACCATGAAAAATATTTTTTTTCTTTTTGCCTTTCCTTTTTTTCTCATGGCGTGTTCGGGCGATGAAAAAAAAACGAACACTCCCGATTCCGCCAAAGACAGTATCGGTAAGATCACTTTGCAAACCGACTCGGGGAAAATGGTGGTGGCAACTAAAAATGGTGTGAAGGATGGAAATGCAGTGCTGTATTTTCCCGATGGGAAAGTGAAACAGAAAGGAATGTTTCTTGAAGGCAAAGTCGCGGGCGCGTGGGTGACGTATGATGAAAATGGAAATGCAATCAAAGCAGAACATATTTCGAATGGAAAAGTGCTGCACGAATTGGATGTAAATGATTTTAATTTCCGCGATTACAGGAACGAGAAAATGGGAATAAGTTTCAATGTTCCAAAAGCGTGGAAAGAAATTGAATCGCCGAATGGCGCGCTGCTTGTTTCATTTGAAAAAGAGCTGAACGATACGAGCGTGAAGATGAAACCGAATTTCAATGTGGCGATGGCGGTTTTGCAACCCGGTGATGATCTTGCCTCTTTAGCGCAAATGCAGATCCAGGTGCTGCATGAGAATATGGGCAGAGTGGAAATTGTGAATGAAGAAAAAATGCGAATCGATTCCTGCGATGCTTTCCGGCGTTATGGAATGTACTACGATGAACAGGAGAAAGTCGGTTTTCTGAATCTCATTATTATTTCCGGAAAAAATGTGTGGTTCTTCAGTTGCGATGCGCAGAATAATTCTGATGCCGAATTCCTCAAGTACCAGGGCGTGTTCGAAGCTATTGTCGAAAGTTTTCACCGGTTGAATTAAGGGAGAAATGAGTCTGTAGATTGAACATGGTCATGAGTATTGAGTAATGAGTAATATGAATGAGTTTGGAAATTTCAAAAGTTTCCATTATTCCGTGAACCTTTGATGAAGTTTACGCGTAGAATGTCAAGCTGCACGCCATGCTGAAAAAAATATTCCTGTTTTTCTTCCTGTTAATTTTTCAATCATCTGTTCATTCGCAGAAGTACACGGCTTTCATTAAAGCGCACGGTGTGGAGGGACTCAACAAAAGTCTCGCGATGGGCGGAATTGAAGCAGGCCACCGCAGAATTGTTTTTGATATTGATGCAGGTTTCGGAAAAGGAAAAGACGATGAATCAATTTCTGCTTCGGAACTCAGTGATCAGAAAAAATTAGAACACATTAACGCAAGTCTCACTTTCGATCCTGAACCTGTTCCTGCCAATTCTCACATTGAATCGTGCAACACATTTTACAAAACCATACAGGGGAGAATTGGTTTCACCGTTTACCTGCGCAGGAACGACACGCTCGGGCGTCACCCGTTCACAGGCCCGCATATAGGCGCGCAATTTGTTTTTGCCAACACCATAGAAATGCAGGATGTGATTTATCGCTCCGATGATGAACTCACTGCTTATTCATTCAGTCAAACGAATAATCTCACGGAGATCGGCGCGGCTACTCACATTGGCTGGCAATTCGCATTTTTCAAAGAGCATTTGTATTTTGATTTACGTGCTGTGATCCCGTTTTATTATCCGTTCACTTCATTGCCGAATGTGAATAGTCCATTCGTCGGAAATAAATGGGAAGCACAGGCAAGTATTGGCTGGCATTTTTATCGCGCAGCAAAAACGAAAGAGGAGAAGACGAAGGATGGAGGAACAGGAAAAGTGCGCGGAGGAATTTGAAATTATTTCTTTCATCCTCACCCCATTCTCCATTCTTATTTCTCCATTCTTATTCGTAAATTTAAACCTGAATTATCATCTCCCGAAGAAGTATGGCTGAGAAAGAATTAGCACCGGTTATTGACCTTGAAATAGAACGTAAAGAAATTCTGAAACGTTACCGGAATCTTTTGAAAGCGTGCAAACGCAAATTAGAGAAAGGCGACAAACAAGTTATCCGCAAAGCATTCAACGTTGCTCTTGAAGCGCATAAAGACATGCGCCGCAAATCGGGTGAGCCCTACATCTATCATCCGATTGCAGTGGCGCAGATTTGTGCAGAAGAGATCGGACTCGGAACTACTTCCGTCGTGTGCGCGCTCCTGCACGATACCGTGGAAGACACCGACATCACACTCGATGATGTGCGCGGAATGTTCGGTGAACGTATTGCGAAGATAATTGACGGCCTCACGAAAATTTCGGGCGTATTCGATCAGCAAACGAATTCCCTGCAGGCAGAAAATTTCCGGAAGATGCTGCTCACACTTTCCGATGACATCCGCGTCATTCTCATCAAGCTCGCCGATCGTTTGCACAACATGCGCACACTCGAATCGATGAAGCGCGATAAACAATTGAAGATTGCATCGGAAACACTTTATCTCTACGGCCCGCTTGCACATCGACTCGGATTGAATTCCATCAAAACAGAACTGGAAGATCTCGGGTTGAAATACACCGAAACGGATTCTTACAACGACATTGCCCGAAAACTGAAAGAGACCGAACCGGAAAGAAAAAGATTCATCACCAAATTTATTCAGCCGATCAATGAAATTTTAAAAGAGCAGGGATTCAAAGCGCGCGTCATTGGCCGACCGAAATCCATTTTTTCTATTTTCAATAAAATAAAATTCAAAGCGGTTCCATTCGAAGAGATCTACGATATTTTCGCTATACGCATCATCATAGACACGCCGCCCGAAATGGAAAAAGCAGATTGCTGGCGCGTGTATTCCATTGTCACCGATTTTTATCACCCGAGTCCCGACCGTTTGCGCGACTGGATCTCCACGCCGAAAGGAAATGGTTACGAATCGCTGCACACAACTGTGATGGGCCCCGAGGGAAAATGGGTGGAAGTGCAGATACGTACTGAGCGGATGGATGAACTTGCGGAGAAAGGTTATGCCGCTCACTGGAAATACAAAGACACTGCCACCGGTTTGGAGAATAAAGAAAATCAACTCGAAGACTGGCTGCGCAAGATTCGCGAAATGCTGGAAAATGCCGAAGAGAATGCGCTCGATTTCATTGACGATTTCAAACTGAATCTTTTTGCTGAAGAAATTTTTGTATTCACCCCGCACGGCGAAATGCGCACGCTTCCATCCGGCGCCACTGCGCTCGATTTCGCTTTTGAAATTCACACCAAGGTCGGCGAGAAATGCATCGGCGCAAAAGTGAATCACAAATTGGTGCCGCTCAGTCACCAGCTCAAGAGCGGCGACCAGGTGGAAATTCTCACTTCATCAAAACAAGCGCCAAAAGAAGACTGGCTCACTTACGTGGTGACTGCGAAAGCGAAATCGAAAATAAAAAATGCACTGAAGGAAGAGAAGCGGAAAATTTCGGAAGAAGGGCGCGAAATGCTGGAGCGGAAATTCAATCACCTGAAAAAAGATTTCACAATTCAAAATATCAATGATCTTCAGGTGTTTTTCCGTTTGCCGAATGCGCAGGAATTATTTTACCGCATTGCAAAAGGTGTGATCACGCTCAAGCATGTGAAAGCATGGATGAAGGAAAAAGAAAAACCAACGAAGAGTACGAAGGCCGAGCCGACACTCGAACAAGTGGTGAAAGAAGTGCGCGGAAAAAAAGCAGGAGAAGATACACTCGTCATCGGCGACAACATGACGAAGATCGAATACAAACTTTCTCCCTGCTGCAATCCTATTCCCGGCGACGACGTTTTCGGTTTCATCACGATCAACGAAGGAATAAAAATTCATCGCGTGAATTGTCCGAATGCGGTGCAGATGATGTCGAATTTCGCTTACCGGATTGTAAAAGCAAGGTGGACCGGCCAGGAACAGATCTCTTTCCTTTCAGGAATAAAAGTTGCCGGCATTGATGAAGTGGGACTCGTGAACAACATCACAAAAATTATTTCGAACGAACTGAATGTGAATATGCGTTCACTGAGTTTCGATACGCACGACGGAACCTTCGATGGAACGATCATGCTTTTCGTGCACGATGCGCAACACCTTACCGACCTGATGAAGAAACTGAAAAAAGTAAATGGCGTGATCTCGGTGAGCCGGGTGAATCCGAATTAAAAATTCAAAGATTCAAGAATTCAAATCGCTGCGCTATTCAAAGATTCAAAAATTGTTTCCGAGAATTAATTTTCAAGAAAAAAAATCTTCTCAATTATTTTAGCAGAATAAGGGCCAAACTTATAATAGAATTGAATAAATTTTCCGCCGAAATAATTTTCCGCATGGTGAGTGTCTCTAAATTTTCTTACAATGCGCAATGAACAAGTGAAAAAAAACATCAGAAATTAAACCTTTATTCCCTGAACATTGAATCTTGTGAGTTTGGCATTGTTCATTTGTTGAAATAGAAAATGCTGAATCTTCAAACCCAATAACGCTCAATGTCAAATGCTCAATGCACAATTTACAAGTGAAAAATGTCGAATTTTTAAATCCTCGAATTTTCAAATTCCCTCCCATCTCTCCTCTCAGGTCTCCCATCTTTTACTACTTTTACTCTTCCCCAAAATCACCCGATGCCCGAACCCAACACACGCGAAACAGTAAAACAGATTTTTTCGGAACACCTGACTAAACTCGGCCACCGGAAAACTCCTGAACGTTTTGCCATACTCGATGAAATTTATGCGCAGGGTGGGCATTTTGATATTGAGTCGTTGTATGTTTTCATGAAAAATAAAAAGTACCGGGTGAGCCGCGCCACATTATACAACACGATAGAACTGCTGCTCGAATGCGGATTGGTAACCAAGCACCAGTTCGGAAGAAACCAGGCGCAATTCGAGCGCGCGTACGCTTACAAGCAGCACGATCATCTCATTTGCCAGGATTGTCAGAAGGTTTTTGAATTCTGTGATCCAAGAATACAGCAGATAAAAAAAACAACCGAACAATTTCTCGATTTCAATATTTCTTCTCATGCGCTCAATTTTTTCGGAAGATGTCGTAAACTTGCGTCTGGCGGAAATTGTGAGAATATGAAATCAGGATCAAAACGAAACTCATGAGCTTCACTTATCTACTGGTAAGCAAAGAACCTTACCTCTCCTACTCACTCTACGGCGATCTCATCGACCGGAACCAGGCACAGGAATTCCTCGACAACGTTTACGCGTTGATGGAAGAAGGAAAGAATAATGTTGCGATTGAACTTTCCGAATTGCGCTACATGAACAGCACAGGACTGAATGTACTCATCAACATTCTCACTCGGGCGCGCAAAAGCGGCGGAGAACTTGTGATCTGCGCTGTGCCCCGCAAGATCCAGGAATTATTGCTCGTCACTAAACTCAATTCCGTTTTTACGGTTACGGAAACAGCAGAAGAAGCTGCGGCCAAATTCAAATCATAAAATGAAAGCAGAAGTTTTACTCGGTCTCCAGTGGGGCGACGAAGGGAAAGGAAAAATCGTGGATGTGCTCACACCGAAATATGATGTGATAGCGCGTTTCCAGGGCGGGCCGAATGCAGGACATACACTTGAGTTCAACGGCATCAAACATGTTCTTCATACGATCCCTTCCGGAATTTTTCACGAAAATACCGTGAATGTCATTGGCAACGGAGTGGTGATCGATCCGGTGATCCTCAAAAAAGAAATTGATGCGCTGAAAAAACTCGGAGTCGATGTGAGCAAACGTTTGCTCGTTTCCCGCCGCGCTCATCTTATTCTTCCTACTCATGCGCTTCTCGACAAAGCATCTGAAGCAGCCAAAGGAAAAGAGAAGATCGGTTCTACGCTGAAAGGAATCGGCCCGGCATACATGGATAAAACCGGGAGAAATGGTTTGCGTGTTGGCGATATTGATTCTCCTGACTTCAGAAAAAAATATGATGCACTCGTTGCGAAGCATCAGCAGTTGCTGCGTTACATGAGCGCGGATACGGATGTGAGTGCGCACGAGAGCGCGTGGTTCGAAGGAATTGAAATTCTGAAAACACTTACGCGCATCGACAGCGAACATTACATCAATGAAATGCTTGCGAAAGGAAAACGTGTGCTTGCCGAAGGTGCGCAGGGATCGCTGCTTGATATTGATTTCGGAACTTATCCTTACGTCACCTCTTCGAATACCATGTGTGCTGGCGCATGCACAGGACTCGGCATAGCGCCGGGAAGGATTGGCGGCGTGATCGGAATTTTCAAAGCCTACTGTACGCGCGTTGGAAGCGGCCCCTTCCCTACTGAATTACTCGACGACGATGGAAATAAAATGCGCGACATCGGGAAAGAATTCGGATCCACAACAGGTCGCCCGCGCAGGTGCGGATGGCTTGATCTTCCTGCGTTGCGGTACGCGATCATGATCAACGGCGTAACGGAACTGATGATGATGAAGACGGATATTCTCAGCGCGTTTGAAAATATTCGTGTTTGCACGGCTTATAAAATTGACGGAAAGATCACCGACAAACTTCCGTTCGATATCGTGAATAAAAAAGTGGAACCGGTTTATGTTGATCTGAAAGGATGGAGCCGTGATCTCACCACCACCACTTCCGCTGCAGAAATGCCCTTGGAACTGAATGATTACATCGCATTCATCGAACGCGAAACCGGTGTTCCCATAAGCGTGGTTTCTGTTGGCCCCGATCGCACACAAACTTTGTTAAGGAATGCGGTGTGGGCATAAAGTTTGCCGATCCCTTGCGCGCATGCGTACAAAAACAAAATTATTTTTTCTCGTTTTTATTTTTTGCGGATTTGCTTCTGCAATTTTTGCGCAACCGAATGCGGCGAACGGAAAATTAGTACAGATGAAACATGCTGATCAACTCATCGGCGATAAGAATAAAGGTTACCAGCGCCTCGTGGGAAATGTGCAGTTCGAACACCAGGGCGTACTCATGACGTGCGACAGTTCCCATTTTTTCCTGCAAAAAAATACACTCGAAGCTTTCAGCCGCGTTCACATTCACCAGGGTGATTCGATAAATATTTTTGGTGATCATCTCAATTACGATGGCAATACAAGAAAAGCAGACCTCACCGGAAATGTGATCATGATCGATCATGATATGACGCTGACCACCGACGCGATCACTTACGATATGAATTCAAAAGTGGCAAGCTACAGCAATGGAGGAACGATCGTGAATGAAAATAATACGCTCACCAGCGATATCGGATCTTATTCCACCACAGATAAAATGCTCACGTTCAAAAAAAATGTGCTGCTCGATAATCCCGAGTACACGATGAAATGCGATACGCTGAAATATTTCCCTGTTTCAAAAACCGCTTACTTCCTCGGGCCGACGACTATCGTTGCTACTAATAATTCGAACACGATCTATTGTGAAAATGGATTTTACGATACGAACGCCGACATCTGCCAGTTCCAGAAAAATGCGGTGATCGTTACGCACGACCAGACGCTGAAAGGAGACAGCATCTGGTACAACCGGAAAACAGGAATAGGAAAGGCGATGAAGAATGTGGAGATACAGGATACTTCGCAGGATGTAACGATACGCGGCGATCTAGCGGTACACAATGAGCTAACGAATATTTCCTGGGTAACGGGGCATGCGCTGTACATCCAGTCTTTCACCGACGATTCACTTTTTCTTCATGCTGATACTTTGAAATCAATAACGCTGCTGAAACAGAAAGCTTACCAGAAAAAAAACAAAACAGAAAAACGCGATACGACTTCCAATGATTCGGGAAGAGTGGTACTCGCTTATCATCACGTTCGTTTTTACAAAACCGATATGCAGGGGCGTTGCGATTCGCTCGGGTGGACGTCGATGGATTCCACGATGCGTTTGTACGGTGACCCGGTGATCTGGTCGGATGAAAACCAGATCACTGCGGAAAAAATTTCCATTCTTATTTCGAAAGGAAATATTCTGCGGATGAATATGGATAATCTTGCCTTCATTGTTTCGAAAGTGGACACGTCGCGTTACAACCAGATCAAAGCAAAAAAGATGATCGGTTATTTCCGGAAGAATCAATTGTACTGCATCGACGCAACGGGCAACGGGCAGACTTTATATTACATTGAAGAGGACAGCGCCATCACCGGCATCAATCGCGTGGACTGCATCAGTTTCCGAATCAATCTCGAAGATCAGAAAGTAAATTCCATCAGTTTTTATTCCAAGCCCGACGGAACAATGTACCCGCCTGATGAGATGGATCCGAAAGAAGCATTGCTGAAAGGATTCCGCTGGAGAGAAAATGAAAAACCGATTTCGGTGGCAGAGTTGTTTTTGAAGTGAGAGATGGGGTTGTGTTTGGATACAACTCAAAACTCAACAAACTTCTCGACCTGCGTTCTTATATTTTTCAGGGTAGTTTCATCCGTAATCTTTCCATCGCTGCTTATGTCGCGGACACGCGAGATGGGAAGATGTCCCGGAAAAATAGTCATGCCGAGATAGTGCAGCATATTAGTAAGTTGATCGAGTCCACGCATATTTCCTCCTCTTCCACTGGCAACGCCGGCAAGCAGCACTTTTTTGTGCGCCAATTCACGTGTTGGAACAGCATCAATGAGCAATTTGAAAATTCCGGGAAATGTTCCCTGGTATTCGGGAACGATGAAAATAAATTTCTGCGCGTGATGAAAATATTTTTCAATGATCGCTTTCACTTCTTCCGTCTGCGAACCGTCGAGATAAGTAAAAGCAAAATCGCGCGGCAATTCCTCGAGTGAAAACAACTGGTGTTTCAACTGAAATGAATTGAGTACGCGCACATATTCACCGGCAACGATCCTCGTGTTGCTTGCTTTCCTGTTCGTTCCTGAAATTATTGTGATCATCAGCCGGTTAAGAGTTATCAAACGCTGTTAAAAATTCCTCAAAACTACCTTCGTTCTTTTTCCCCTTATCGCATTCAAATTGCCTACTTTCGAACGAAATTGAAACGGGTTAGTGCGAAGTAAAGAATTTTACCTGAACCCCGTTCCATCCGCAAAAGAAAATGAAGATCACGTATTACGGACATTCCTGTTTTGGTGTGGAAATAAAAGGCGAACATCTTCTCTTTGATCCTTTCATTGCTGCCAATCCGCTGGCATCGCACATTGACCCGAAAAAAATAAAAGCAGATTACATTCTTCAGTCGCACGGCCACTTCGATCATATTTCCGATACCGTTTCCATTGCAAAAAATACGGGCGCAACAGTTGCCGGCTCTTACGAAATCACCGAATGGCTGACGAAGCAAGGCGTGGAAAAAACGCACCCGATGAATACCGGCGGCAAATGGCGCTTTGATTTCGGAAGAGTGAAATGTGTGAATGCCGTCCATTCCAGTTCATTGCCCGACGGAACTTACGGTGGCGCACCAGTTGGATTCGTCGTGGAAAGCGAAGAAGGAAATTTTTATTATTCCGGCGACACTGCGCTCACTTACGACATGAAACTCATTGGTGAAATTGAAAAAATAAATTTTGCATTCCTTCCTGTCGGCGACAATTTCACTATGGGTGCAGACAGCGCAATGATCGCAAGCGATTTCATCAAATGCAATAACATCATCGGCATGCACTTCGATACTTTCGGTTACATCAAGATCAACCACGAAAAGGCGAAGAAAAAATTCAGCGATGCCGGAAAAGAACTTACGCTGATGAAGATCGGTGAAACAATTGAAAAATGACAGATCACAAATTACAAATGAAAATCGCCCCATCTGTAATCAGTAATCTGGTAATCTGTAATTGAACTATGGGAAAAATAATTGCAATAGCAAATCAAAAAGGCGGAGTGGGAAAAACAACCACGGCCATCAATCTCGCAGCGAGTTTCGCCGTCCTGGAATACCGCACCTTACTCGTGGACGCCGATCCGCAGGCGAATTCCACTTCCGGAGTTGGATTCGATCCGAAGAATGTGAAAACTTCTGTTTACGAAACCATCATTGAAGGAAGAGAACCCAAAGACATCATCCTGCAAACCTCCACTCCGAATCTCGATCTTCTTCCCGCGCACATCGATCTTGTGGGCGCAGAAATAGAAATGATCAATCTTCCCAATCGAGAGAAGATGATGCGCCACGCACTCGAGAAAGTTCGCAATTCTTATGATTTCATTATCGTCGATTGTTCTCCTTCACTCGGACTCGTTACAGTAAATTCTCTCACTGCTGCCGATTCTGTTCTCATTCCTGTGCAGTGCGAATATTTTGCACTCGAAGGATTGGGAAAATTACTCAACACTATAAAAATTGTTCAGAGCCGCCTCAATCCGGAACTTGCCATTGAAGGAATTCTGCTCACGATGTACGATATACGTTTGCGGCTGAGCAACCAGGTGGTGGAAGAAGTGAAAACACATTTCCAGAGCATGGTGTTTGACACGATCATTCAGCGCAATACCAAACTCGGCGAAGCTCCTTCATTCGGAGAAACCATCATCATGCACGACGCAACAAGCAAAGGCGCGATCAATTATTTAAATCTTGCAAGAGAAATTCTGCAGAAGAACAACATGACGCGTCTCACCGACGAAGAAAAGATCATCAACATCACGAAATAGAATGGAGTGTGAAGGGAGGAGATCGGGAAAATCAATAAAAAAATCTCCTGGCTCCTCCCTCCATTCTCCAATCTGAAAACAAAAAACATGAGCGTAAAACGAAATGCATTAGGAAAAGGATTGAGCGCACTCCTCGAGAGCGCGAGTACCGATATTACTTCCAACTCAAAAATTTCTCCGGAGCCGGGAGCGATACTGGGCGCCGTTTCGAATATTCCCGTTGCACAGATCGAAGCGAATCCTTTTCAGCCGAGAACACACTTCGAAGAAAATGCATTGCATGAACTTGCAGATTCCATCAAACAGCACGGCATCATTCAACCGGTGACCGTTCGCAAAATGGGATACGATCGTTTCCAATTAATCTCCGGTGAGCGCCGTTTCCGCGCAACGCAACTCGCAGGCATCACGAACATTCCCGCGTACGTGCGCATAGCGAACGACCAGTCGATGCTCGAGATGGCGCTCGTTGAAAATATTCAGCGGGAAAATCTTGACGCGATAGAAATTGCGATCAGCTACAAACGGCTCATTGACGAATGCAGTCTTACACAGGAACAGCTTTCTGAAAAAGTGAGTAAGCAGCGTTCTACCGTTACCAATTATCTGCGACTGCTGAAATTACCGGCGATCGTGCAATTGGGTATCCGCGAGAAAAAAATTTCCATGGGGCATGCGCGCGCGCTGGTAAACGTGGAAAAACAATCGGACATGGTGGAATTGTACAATCGCACGATCGATGAAAATCTTTCTGTCCGCGATGTGGAAGAACTTGCGCGTGATGTAAAAAAAATTGAGCCGCGCATCAAGCACAGGAATCTTACCGGCGAGATGGATGAAAAATATGCGCACAAACTCAAAGCTCTTTCGAAACACTACAATGCGAAGATCGTTTTGAAAAGCAATACAGACGGCGCCGGCAAGATCGTGATCCCTTTCTCTTCTGAAGCGGAACTCCAGCAGATACTCGACGCGCTTGAAGTTTAATTCCATTTCTCATGGCCGATCGTTCGCTGAATTCCCGGAACTGTTTTTTTTCACTGGCGATCGTTATTTTTTTTCCGTTTTTTCTGCGCGCACAATTTTCCGTTGGAATAAAAAATAATTTTCATTACGGAAATTCATTTTCTTTCACCGATTCTCTTCCGCACGATTCTCTTCTCAAACAAAAGATCCATTCCCCGAAAAAAGCGGTGATCTACAGTGCCTGTTTGCCGGGACTCGGGCAGGTGTACAATAAGAAATACTGGAAAGTGCCGATCATTTATGCAGGATTTGCCGGGCTCGGTTATGGATTCTGGTGGAACGAACGTGAATGGACAAAATATCATCACGCATTACTTTATCGTTATGACAATGATCCGAACACGATCGATCCTTATCCTTCTTATTCGGATGATGACCTGGTAACATTGAAAAATTATTACGAACGTTACCGCAATCTTTGTGTCATTGGCGCAACGGCTCTTTACACATTGAATCTTATTGATGCTGCAGTGGATGCGCACCTGATGAGTTTCAATGTGAATGATGATCTCTCCATGAACATCTCCCCTGCAATTTTTCCATCGGGAAACAGTTCCACTTTCGGAATTTATGCTGCACTTCATTTCCGCTGATCTTTCATTCTCCAGCTGACAACTATCAGGGAAAATCCACGTCTTTCATAATAAAATGTGGCAAATGACGTTTGATGTCCGACCTGTTATTTTGAGTAAATTTGAGTCAGCGATGAAGAATATTTTTTCATTCCGGCTCCTGCTTTTGGTCGCAGTTCTTTTGCTTCCGGGAAAAAATATTTTTTCACAGAATCCTGTAGCGAAGGACACGACAAAAAAAGTCATTCAATTCTCAGGCCTGATCGTAGATGGAGACAGTCTCAATCCGCTTCCGTTTGTAGCACTCGTAGTGCGGCATACCGAACGCGGCGTTTTCGGAAATGCCAACGGATATTATTCGATGGTGGTGCAGGAAGGAGATACTGTCGATTTCTTCGGCCTCGGTTACCGGCAGGGAACTTTTATTGTTCCCGACACTTTTGAATTGAGCAACAATTACAATCACGTACAGGCGTTATACCTCGACACGATCTTACTGCGCGAAGCGATCGTTTATCCATGGCCATCCAAAGAAAGATTCCGTACTGCATTTTTATCTGCCAGTGTTCCGTCGGACGATCTCGAGCGCGCGCGGAGCAATCTTGCACAAGCCGACAAGATCAGTTCAACCATGTATCTCGCTGCCGACGCAGGAATGGCTGCAGCAAGCGCGACTCAAATGCGCACGCAGAAAAATTATTATGCGGGAGGACTTCCTCCGAACAACCTGCTCAACCCGATCGCCTGGTCGAGATTCATACAGGCGCTGCACAACGGAGACCTGAAACGTCAATGAAATTTCCGTCCTTTTTATTTTTTATGAAATACAGGACAAAAAAATATTTTTTCTATTCGTTATTTTTTTTCCTTCTCCCGTTTTTTCTTCGCGCACAAACTGCAACACTGAAAGGAACTGTTGCCGATTCTACGGGAAAAAAAATTGAATTCGCTTCTGTTTCTGTTTTCGGAACAAATATTTCTTACACCACTGATTCATCGGGAAATTTCAAACTGAATATTCCTGCTGATAAAACCGATACGATCATCGTCGTATGTTCCGGTTATTTCATTCGCAGGGAAAGTGTCTTTCTGAAAAATGGTGAAACGAAACATCTCGATGTGGTGATGCAACCGAAAGTGAGCGAAACGATCATCATTAAAGAGCACCGCGATTTCGAACATATTCCACCGAAGGAATTCCGCGAGATCGTTTCTACAACAGGTGGCGATGTGAAAGATATTCTTGTGCATGTGGGCGCAAATACGAATAATGAATTGAGTACGCAATATTCGGTGCGCGGCGGAAGTTTCGATGAGAATCTTGTTTATGTGAATGGGATCGAAGTGTATCGCCCGTTACTCACGCGCGCGGGCCAGCAGGAAGGATTGAGTTTTGTGAATGTGGATATGACCGACGATATTTATTTTTCTGCAGGAGGATTCGAAGCGAAGTATGGTGATAAGATGGCGTCGGTACTTGACATCACTTACCGCGAGCCGACAAAATTTGCAGGTGTTGCTTCGATGAGTTTGCTCGGTGCGAGTGCGGAAGTAGAAGGAATTTCAGACAACACGCGTTTCACCTGGATGATCGGCATTCGTGAAAAATCAAATAAATATTTGCTGCGTTCGCTGGAAACAAAAGGAGATTATCACACGAACTTCACTGATGTGCAAACGTTTCTCAATTATCATATCACGCCTGAACTTTCCATCAGTTATCTCGGGAATTATGCGGTGAATAAATACAATCTTGTTCCTTCAACACGGCAAACGGATTTCGGTACGATCAACAACGCATTACAGTTCACTGTTTATTTCGACGGGCAAGAGATCAATCGCTTCAACACTTTGTTCAATGCCGTTTCGCTGAATTATGATCGTCGTCACTGGAATACAAAATTCATCCTCTCTTCTTTTAATACTTACGAATCGGAACAGTTCGATGTGCAGGGACAATACTACATCGATCAACTGGAAGCGGATTTCGGAAAACCTACATTCGGACAAGTTGCATTCAATCGTGGCGTTGGAACTTACATCAATCACGCAAGAAATTATTTGAACGCGTGGGTGAACAATGCAGAAATAAAAACTTCGCGCACTACTGATTCTATTTCCTGGAATTTTGGATTGCGTTTTCAGAATGAAAGAATTCATGATGAGATCAGCGAATGGAATTATGTGGATTCTGCAGGATATTCCATTCCGTATTACCCAACCAGTTCCATTGATCTGCAGGATGTGATCAAAAGCCGCGCAGAATTATTTTCAAACCGCATCATCGGTTATGGGCAAATGCGCTGGAGAAAAACGCTGCGCGATACTTCACAATTGCAGATCACGCTCGGTGTGCGCGGAAATTACTGGGACATGAACAATCAACTCATCGTGAGCCCGCGTGCGCAATTAGAATGGAGGCCGAACAGTAAAAAAAGAAATATTCTTTTCCGTCTCGCCGGCGGATTGTATGATCAGCCGCCTTTTTATAAAGAGTTGCGTGACCTGCAGGGAATTGTTCATCGTGATGTGAAAGCGCAGACTTCTGTTCACGCCATTGCCGGAACTGATGTTACTTTTCTCGCATGGGGACGCCCGTTCCGTTTGATCGTGGAAGGTTATTATAAATATCTCGACAATTTAATTCCGTATGAAGTGAATGATGTGCGCATGCGTTATTTCGGAGCGAATCTTTCGCATGGCTACGCGTACGGGCTCGACGCGCGATTGAACGGAGAATTTGTGAAGGGCGTAGATTCGTGGGTGAATATTTCTTTGCTGCGCACGCGTGAAGATCTTTACAACGATTATTATTACATCTACAAAAATTCAGACGGCGACACCATCATTCCGGGATACACTTACAATAATGTTCCGGTGGACAGCATTAAAGTAACACCGGGATTTATTCCGCGCCCGACCGATCAGTTGCTCACGTTCTCACTTTTTTTCCAGGATTATCTTCCGCATGTGGAATCATGCAAGATGAATCTCGGATTAATTTTCGGAAGCGGACTTCCGTTCGGCCCTCCGACTCACGAACGTTACAAAGCAATTTTCCGTATGCCTCCTTATCGCCGTGTGGACATCGGATTTTCTTACCAGATCATTAAAGAAAGTAAACCGTTGAAACAATCGAGTCCGTTTCATTTCATGAAATCGTTGTGGGTGGGAATGGAAGTTTACAATCTCTTACAAGTGCAGAACACGATCTCTTACTATTGGGTAAAAGATGTGACGGGCAGAACGTATGCGGTGCCGAATTATCTCACGAACCGGCAACTCAGTGTTCGCGTGATCGTACGTTTCTGAAATTTTTTTTCAGAGTGCCCGGTAAGCGCGAATGAGAAATGCGCCGACCACAAGCATGGCGCCACCCACAACATAAGTTTCCATAATATGTCCCGTGGAGTAGCAATAATAAAGTGCGGCGAAATAAATAATGGATGCGCCTGAACTGAAAAAGATGAGCGCTTTTTTTCCGGTACTTTTTTGTTTTTTCCCGATTTTTTCTTCGGCGTAATCGTAGTGTTCGGTAGAAGAAGTATCCATAAAATTTGTTTTTGCCAAATTTCATGAAGATGGAAATTAATTATTATGATGGCGCTCAGTAAAAGAGATGATGCTGGTCAGGAAAATAAAAATGATCGTTCTCAGAAAAAAACCGGCCACTACAAAACCATGGCAATGGAAGCAGTGGCCGGCGGTTAACCGGGGAAAGATTAACGACTAAGAGACCGGGATGAATGGCCAGAATTTTTTCAGGAAGAATTTTTTTTCTTTTTTTCCTGCCGGCATTTTTCCGTCGGGAGAGATCACTTCATAAGTAAGAATGGCATCGAGCGAAGCCAGATATTCTGTATCGTTGATAGACTCCAGTTTTTCGCGGATACTTTTTTTGAGTTGAGTGGTGTAGATCTTCATAAATAATATTGGTTTATGAGTTAATGCAAAGTTGGTTCAGCTTTGATCAGGAACTATTGGCGTTGATTAAAATTTTCTTTACCGATCTGATTTTTTGTCATTGGCCATTTGGCATTCGCTTTATTTGTAATTCATCCCGATTGCAATCGGGATTCGCAACTCTCATTTCATTTTTTTCTCGAGTTGCATCAATCGCTGTTCGATCTCGGAAAATTTATCATGCTCTTTTGGTTTTTCAAGTTCTTTGGTGATGCGCGCTTCTGCTTTCCATAATTGAGCGATCTCTTCTGCATTCACATAATAAGGTTCGTAGGTAGAATTGTCGGAACGGAATTCATATTTATCTCCGCCTATCGGGATAATTCTTTTTGCAACAATAGAGCCATCATGAAGAACAGAAATATACACTTCACCTTTTTTCACTTCGTGCAGGGAATCCACGTAAGCGCCAACGATGAGATCTTTCGGTTTTATTCCCGGAGTCATACTGTCGCCGGTAATTTCAAACGCACGAAAAGTTTTTCCGTGAAATCCGGGCAAACGGAACGAAGGAAGTTTCGAGATGTAATCCGGATCTTCCTGTCCCTGTAAATAGCCGGCAGCAGCTTTACGATCGACGACCACAATATTTTCTTCTTCATCACTTTTATTCACCTGCACCACGAGCGGAATAGCGCCGGTTTTCTTTTTGGAAGATTCAGTCCTGATCATTGAACCTGTTCCGTCCATGAGCCAGGTAGGATCTATTTCAAATTTCTCAATGATGCCTTTGAATACATCGTAAGAAATTCCATTCTTCTCGCCTTCAATTTGCGAGAGTGAAGTTTGCGTGATGTCGATCTTTTCTGCGAAATCTGTCTGACTAAGTCCGAACTGTTTCCTGATCATTTTTATTCGTTGGGCGAGTGTCATGTTTTTCGATTATTGGACAAACTTAATAAAAATATTTGGATTATATTAAGTTTTACTATATTTTTGTTGCGTGAAAGGTAGTAAAAGGCCTTAAAATATAGTAAATGTTAATAACTAAAAACCTCTGCTTATGATCTTCCAGCAACGCACCCACTCCACTCTGCCCATTTCTTTATTGATAGAACCGGCCATGATGGCCTTCTATATAAAGAGTGGCGAAGAATTTTCTGCAGATAAAAATATTAATGAAGAAGCGGAAGAGCGTGCTTCCGTTTCCCAAAAGTCCTGCCCGAGTATAGCGAATGATCCGTTAGAAAGCGGCAGGCACAAATTGACCGGGAAAGAAATTCCGAATGAGAACGATGCCTCGCTCCACGGAAATTCTTCTCCCGGTTTTGAAGTTGCTGCGTAGTGTTGCGAATTACAAATTGATACGGAACTACGAATATTTGTGCGAATGTCTGGAGTTCAGGGTTTGATTTTTTTCTTCGCCAGAATTTAGAGCAGAACGCACTTGCATTGGAGCAAAACATACTTTGTCCGCTGCCTTCTGCATACTGCTTACCACCGCTGACCGCTGCCGCTTAATAACTCCCGCTTTCTATTACTCCTTTTAAAATTTATTTCTCCTAACCGGGAACTTTCCGGGCTCCGTGCGCGTCAATTGTGAAACAACCACAAAACCTTACGACCATGGAACCTACCACCACCCCTAAAAAAGTAAACTCCGGCGAACTCGAAGAAAAAGTAAAAAAAATGTATCGTGATGTGGCTTTGAAGCCGGAAGGACAATATCATTTCGAAATGGGGCGCGGGCTTGCTGAAAAGCTGGGCTATGAAACGGAATGTCTCGATTCAATTCCGGCGGCTTCCATAGAATCATTCGCAGGCGTGGGTTATTTCTGTGATCTTGCAAATTTCAAAGCAGGCGAAAAAGTTCTTGATCTCGGAAGCGGATCGGGAATGGATCTTTTCATTACTGCACTTAAAGTCGGAAAGACAGGACATGTTACCGGAATCGATATGACGGATGAACAATTGGAAAAATCGAAACGCCTGGCGAATGAAAATAATTTTGCGAATGTTGAATTTGTGAAAGGTTACCTCGAACAACTTCCTTTTGCTGATGCAAGTTTCGATGTGATCATCAGCAACGGAGTGATCAATCTTTGTCCGGATAAAGAAAAAGTTTTTGCAGAAGTTGCACGCGTTCTCAAACCGAAAGGAAGAATGGTGATCGCCGATATCGTTACCGAACACCAGTTGCCGGAAAACATCACCTGCGATTCTACACTCTGGGCTTCGTGCATAGGCGGCGCAGGACAGGAAGACACTTACAAATCTTCCATTGAAACGTGCGGAATGGAAGTTCTGTTCGTGCGGAATAATTCTTCGTACGAATTCATTTCCAAATCGGCGAAAGGCGCTTCGAAACAATACGGCGTGAAAAGTGTTTCTTTATTCGCGCAGAAAAAATAAATATGAAAGCCGATAAAGAAATAAATGCGAAGGGCCTCGCGTGCGTGAACCTCACGCCGGAAATAAAAATTGCGATGAAAGAAATTCTTCCGCAGCAGGTGCTCGGCGTTTTCAATGATGATCCGGCTTCGCGCGTGGGCGTACCTGCCTGGTGCCGGCTCACAGGCCACACGCTCGTAGGCACGCAGGAGATCGACACCGACAATACATTGTTCTTCATTCGGAAAAAATAAAATTAAAAAAACCTCTACTATGTCAAAATCACTTTTGATTCACTGCACCTACGGAAAAGAAGATGCTGAACGCGCCATTCTTCCTTTCATCGTTGGAAATGTAGCGGTAACCGCCGATCAGAAAGCAACTGTTTTTCTTACGATCGAAGGTGTGCGATTAGCAACGAAGGGTTATGCAGCGCAGGTAAAAAAAGAGGGTTATGCAAACCTCCAGGACATCATCACTTCTTTCATTGCTAACGGTGGCAGGATCTGGGCGTGCGGCGCATGTACAAAACCGCGCGGCATTACCGAAGCCGATCTGATTGAAGGAGCGCAGATCGTTACGGCTGCCAATCTCGTGGAAGAATTATTGAGCGGCGCTGTTTCCTGTACTATATAAATCCGCCCGCGATATCGTATCTTCATTTTAGCAATGAGTACATCAGAAAATAAAAAGAAACTTTTTACAAAACTCGTAGTGGAAAATCATCTTTCACTGCAGCGATTCGCGTTGAGTCTTTGCAAAAATAATTTCGATGCCGATGATCTTGTTTCTGAAACGATTCTTAAAGCTCATGATAATTTCGGCGGGCTGAAAGATCAGGGCAAGGTGCGGCAATGGCTCTTCCGCATTATGAACAATCAATTCATCAGTAATTACAGGAAGAGAAAAAAAATGGTGGAGATCGGGAATGAAGACCGGGATGAGAACGAAAATAATTTCTCCTTATTCGAAGCATTATCGAAAACCGATTTTGTGGAAGAAGGAAATCCCGAGAAAAAATTCATCAGTGCGCTCACGCAAAAACAGTTTGAAAATGCGATCAACGAATTGCCGGAAGAATTCCGCGAAGCAATTGTTCTTTGCGATATGGAAGATTTCTCTTACGAAGAAATTTCTTCTATCCTGGTAATTCCCATTGGCACGGTACGCAGCCGTGTTTCAAGAGCAAGAATGATCCTGCAGAAAAAATTATGGCTCTATGCAAAAGAACTCGGAATAAAGACCGCGAAAAAACCAAAAGAAAAATCAAACTACACCTGTACCTGCGGTAAAGAGGAAAATGAAATTCAGCTTTCATCCGCAAAAACATTTGAAAAATGAAAACTCCTGAAAAGAAAATTGCCGAGATCGATTGTGACGAAGCTGCACTCCGCTTCAACGATTTCATTGATAATTATATCAAAGGGAAGGCGAGGGAAGAACTTCTTCATCACATCGAAGGATGCCGTCATTGTTTCGATCGTGTTGAATTCGAACGAATAATGAAATCGAAACTCCTGTCGTTCGGGAAAGCAAAACCTGAAAAAAATAAAACGGCTAAAGCTGCTATTGAAAAAATATTATCTAAAATCCGCAAATAATGAATTCAATCAACGCCAGAGAACTCAAGCAAAGGATCGATTCAGGAGAAGATCTCCGTCTTGTAAATGCGATGGAAGAAAATAAATTCCGCGCACGCCATATTCCCGGTTCACTCAATCTCTTCACGAAGGAAGGAATTGAAAATACGCTGAAAAAAAATGACAGGATCATTGTTTACTGCACCGATTTTTCCTGTAATAAAAGCATCCTGCTCTATCATCTCCTCGATGCAATGGGATATGAATATATATTTCGTTTTGCCGGCGGACTCGTGGAATGGGAAGATGCAGGTTATCCGTTAGCAGGAGAAAAAGCAAAATAATGGTTACGAATTACGAATACAACGAATTTTTATTTCGGGCGAATTGAAAACAACTATAGACAGAAAATCCCATTGGGAAAAGATCTACCAGTCCAAACAACCGAAGGAAGTGAGCTGGTTCCAGAAAAAACCTGAAACTTCCCTTGCACTTATTTCAGAACTGGATCTTCCGAAATCGGCAAAAATATTTGACAACGGCGCCGGCGACAGTTTACTCGTAGATAATTTGCTTGAACTGGGATTTGAAAATATTACCGTGCAGGATATTTCGGAAAGTGCTCTTGAAAAAACAAAAAAACGACTCGGCGCAAATGCTTCAAGAATAAAATGGAATGTTTGTGATGAAGCAAATTGCCGGCCGAAAGAGCAATATGATCTCTGGCACGATCGTGCAGCGTTTCATTTTCTAACGGATGAAGAAGAGATCAGGAATTATGTGAATACCATTTCGAAATGCATCAGCCCCGGCGGACATTTCATTGTCGCCACTTTTTCTGAACAGGGCCCGCAGAAATGCAGCGGACTTCCGGTGAAACAATATTCCGAAAGATCAATGACTGAATTACTTTCGGCATCATTTGAAAAAGAAAAATGTTTTACCATCGATCACCACACGCCCTTCAACACGATCCAGAATTTTTTATTCTGCACATTCAGAAGAAAAATTGCCACTGATTTTCACTGATTACGCACAGATTATTTTTACTGCCTTCTGCACATTCAGAAGAAAAATTGCCACTCCTGCCCGACTGCGCACTTGCCTGCACTTTGGCAGGCGGGGATTTTCACTGATTACGCACAGATTATTTTTACTGCCTTCTGCTTTCTGCCTCAGAAATATTGCCACTCCTGCCCGCCTGCGCACTTGCCTGCACTTTGGCAGGCGGGGATTTTCACTGATTACGCACAGATTATTTTTACTGCCTTCTGCTTACTGCGCTATCAGCACAAATTCCGTTCTGCGGTTCATTGCGCGATGTTCATCCGAATCATTTGGAACTTTCGGGCGCGTTTCTCCATAGCCATGTGAACCGGTGATCTGCGAACGCGGCACTCCGAATTTTGTAGTGAGCGCTTCGAACACGGCGTACGCTCTTTCATTGGAGAGATCCATATTTTGTTTATCGTCGCCCACATCATCCGTGTGTCCGTCAATTTCTATTTTAATATGAGGATGTTCTTTTAAATACGCGGCAAATTCTTCGAGCACAACCATCGACTCCGGTTCAATCACCGCAGAACTTGTTGCGAAGTTGATGTCATTGATCGTGTAAGCATTGCCCACTTTTAATTTATCGATGTTCATTGGTTTGAGATCGACCGCACTCGACTTGAATCCATCTTTCGTTGACACCAATGTGGAATTGAAAGCAGCGCTGTCTTTTTTTACGGAGATCACAAAATCTTCTTTTTTAGAAATGCGGATCGCTGCTGCAAAACTTCCTGATGTTGTATCCACTACGGCCTGGTGCACTTCTTTCGTTTGAACATCTTTCACTTCCACATCTACTTTTCCTGAGAGCGGATTTCCGAAATCATCTTTCAATTCTCCTTTTAAAATTACCACCGCTTCCGGCCGCGCTTCCGGATACAATTCAAATTGATAAACATCCCACCCTCCTACCTGCCCGTTGATCTGCGCATTCGAACAGAAAAATCCTGTTTTTCCATCGGTACTCACAAAAAATCCGAGATCATCGCCGGTCGTGTTGATCGGCAAACCGAGATTCACCGGCGTCTGCCAGTTTCCTTTTGCATCGGAGCGTGAATAAAAAATATCATACCCGCCTACACCGGGATGTCCGTTCGAAGAAAAATAAAGTGTCTGGCTGTCGGAATGTATGAATGGAGATTTCTCATCGAATTGCGTATTGATCACCGGCCCTGCATTCACGGGAACACCCCATTCACCTTCTGTATTTTTTTTCGTCACCCAGATATCGATTCCTCCTTGTCCGCCAGGGCGATTGCTCGCGAAATACAAAGTATTTCCATCGGCAGAAACAGTTGGTTGCGAATCCCACCAGATCGGGTCATTCACTTTTTCTCCAATGGAACGGATCTCCGTCCACGCACCATCTACAAAATCGGAAGTGTAAATATCTGTGTTCGGCCCGTCGGGCGTATCTTTCGTGATCGTGTAAAAAAGATGTTTGTTGTCGATGGTGAGTGTTGGCCCGCCTTCATTCGGATTTTTATTGAACGGATCGTCGAGAAATTCTCCCGCATCAAATTCTCCGTTCGATTGTTTTTTACTTTCTGTAAAAACTTCGCGGTAGGAAGCCGATCCCCAAACACGATCCATGGAACTGATGGGAACTTTCCGTATGTAAAGTGCAAGCGTATTATCGGGAGAAACGATGGCGAGATATTCATCTTTATCGGTGCAAATCCCTTTTACCGGAACGGGATCAAACGGATGCGGATGCGTTTTTACATCGACATAAAATTTCGACCACTGCAACATTTCCTGCGCCTGTCCTGAAAAGAAATCATAATCCTTCCCGAGTTTTTTCGGATCATCTGTTTCGTAGTTAATATATTTTGTTAGATAAATAATTGTGTTCGGATAATCTTCCTGGAGATAATACTGCGTTCCCAATTGGTAAAAAGGTTCAGCGCCGATATCGGGACACGCATCGACCGCTGCTTTTAAATAAGGAATTGCACCGGGATAAATTCCTTCGTTTCCATCAGCAACTGCTTTGGTGATAATATTTTTCGCCATCTGGTAATTTGCATCGGCCCACGTAGGTTCTTCTTCGAGCGTAGTTTTTAGAAACGCCATGCGTTCATCCCAATTATATTTTTTTTTGTCTTTCGCTTTTTCAAAATTCTTTTTCGCATCCTCATCATCAGGTGGCGGACACGGAGAAGCAGCTTCATCCTGTGCAAACACGCGCACAGGCACGCACGAGCATGCGATGGAAATAAAAAAAATAAAACGGAAGATGCTGTTCATGATCGCTGGTGTTTATGTAATAACGAAAATTATGCCGAAAAGGTACACCTGAGTTCGGAGTCCGGAGATCTTTTTCATTGTTCAATCTCCATGCTCCTCCCTACTTACATTTGGCATCTTTTTCCGCCTGGGCTCTTGCAACTGCATCCGCCTCTGTTTTATCGGCATCCGTTTTTGCTTTTGTGCAAATGTCATCGGCTTTTTTACGCGCAATGTCTGCCGCTTTTTTATTGGCAATTTTTTGCAGCGGGTTGGATGAACTTTTTTCCAATGCATCGGCCTGGTCATAAGCAGCTTTTTTCGCTGCGTCGGCTGCCTGGTAAGAAGTGGTTTTGACTTGTGCAGCTTTTGCTTTTGCATCATCGAATTGTTTCTGCGCTTCTTCGCACGCTTTATTCACTCCCACATTTTTCAGACTGTCGGCTTTCTGCGTCACCGTATTCACAATATTATTTTTTAATGCATCCATCAGGTTCCCGCCGGCTTCTTTCAGATTCGTTTTCACTGTTGGATTCGTAACTGTTCCGCCGAAGAGTGCCTGTACATTCACCACATCGCCGAGCGTGAATGGAATTCCTTTTGCTTTTACCGAAGATACCATTCCGTCGAGCGCTGCATTGGCCGGGCCGAATTCTGTTCTTGGAATGGCAACGTCCATTGCATAATTGATGGATTGATCGACGCCGGTAGATCCGCCGATCTTGCCTGTTGATTTACCGGACTTGAAATCGAAGGGTTGTGTTGTAACACGACCGTTCTCGATCTTGAAACTGATGTTATTGATATCGGTGATGGTTATTTTTTTAAATTTATTCATCTTGAGCGCGTCATCGAGCTTATTCAGCGGAGCGAACCCGCTTACCTCCACTTGCTTTGTGCTGAGTGTTCCATCGCCGTTGATCGAAGTGACTACCGGCATCATTTTGTGATCAAGATCACTTGCATACTTCAGCTTCGAAGAAAATTTTCCGGTGGTATATTTTGCAACAGGAACCAATTTTTCCACAGTGTTGAAATATTTTTCCGTTTGCTGAATATCAAAATCGCTGATCTCCATCTGCAGATCCACTTTAGGATCCGTTAAAGCAGACATGGAATATTTTCCATCAAGCATCATGGATCCTCCCATTAAATTCATTTTGAGCCGGCTCACATCAACGGTTTTGTCTTTGATCGTTACAATGCCGGAAACATTATCCATGTTGATGTCGGTGTAAATTAATTTCAGGATCGCCGATTTCAATGTGAAATCAATATTTCCCGGAACATCGATCACCGCCATGGAAGCCGTATCCGGAGTTGCAGAAGATGATTCGCCCATGAATTGATTGAGATCCATCATCGAAGAATTGAAATTGAAACTTCCGCGCAGCAATGAATCTTTGAAAATATAAGTGAGCAGGTTGTCGATCCTTCCATCAGCATGCATATCATTCTTCCCGATCTTCCCGTCGAATTTATTCACAGCAACGAATTGCGGCGTGAAATTCATGTTCATCGCATCGATAGTAATATCATACGGCAATGATTTTGTTTTGTAGATCATTTGCTGCACACCGAGCGTTCCGCTGCAATCGAACTGGTCGTACTGTTCTTTTTCGATCTGCGACATTCTTCCTTTCATTTTCACATCGGCATCTACTTTTCCATTGAGCTGATCATCTTTTTCCAATGGCATCACATCTTTCAGTGTAGCAAGGTCCAGATGACATTTCACCCATCCATCAAGATTCGCATCGGAAACAGGAGTGGAAACATGCAATCCTCCTTCCACCGGGTTTCCACCGAAATCAATATGCATTTTATTCACATCGATCTTTGTTTCATCGGGAACGCCGGAAGCATCATCGATCTTACAATCGACATTGATCGCGCTTATGGATTTGGGAACAGAAGGATATTGCACACTTCCATCGGTAATATTGAAATTCAAACCGAAGCCCGGCATTTTATTCTGCTTCTCACTGTAAGTTCCTTTAAGAAATCCGTCGAACGAAAGTTTTCCGGATGCTTTCACGCTTGAAAAATCTTTTGTGTACGCACCGGGAATAAGAGAAAGAAAATTCTTGAAATCATTTTGCTTTGCTTTGAAACTGAGATCCATGTTGTAATCATCTCCCGGCATTGCAAAAAATCCGTTGAGCCCCAAACCAAGATCATTCAGGTTGAATTCATTTTCTTTAAAAGTGAATTTCCAGTTCACGAGATCCATACCGAGTGAAACTTTAGCAACGGTCTTCACATTTTTCAGGTAACTCATTCCGCCGTAGTCCAGCGAAAATTTTTCAATGTTCAGATCATTATCCATATTGAAATTGTCCTGCGTAAAATCACCATCGAGAATATAATTCATATTGTCGATCACGGTTTTCATTCCGAGCGAAGCGTCGTCGTAGGAAATGTAGGCGCCGGTAAGTTCCATTTTTTTCAGTGCCAATTTAAATTTCGAAGGCGTTTTAGGCGTAGCATCTTTTGTTGGAACCGTGTCCGTTTTCACTATATCGTAATTCGATTTTCCGTTCGCGAGCACACGCACGTGAATGTGCGGATGCGTGAGCCGGATGGAATTCACTTTGTACCGGCTGCCCGCGATCACGCTCATGAGATTGAGATCGAGTTTCAGTTCCGGAATATTTGCCAGCGTATCTTTTGCAAATTCATTTTTACCAACAACTTTCACATCCCTGATCGTAAAACGGAAATCCGGAAAACTGCTGATGAGCGTGAGATCGAAATCGCCGAACGTAACAGTAGCGTTGAGATTTTTATTCACTTCATCTTTCACATACTGGATGATCTTATCCTTGAAAATAAAAGGCAGAATGATCGCAGTAATGAGCAATGCAAGAAAAGTTATTCCTGTCCATTTGAGAATTCTCTTCGGCATGCTTTTCTTTTTCTTTTTCGGTTTGATTTCTTCTGTCATGATTTTGATTTGAAAATTTTTGTCTGAATTAATTTCCTGTTGTGCGCTGGCGCAATACATGATCCATGAGTACGATCGCGCACATCGCAAAATGGATCGTTATTTTTTCTTCTTTACTTTAGCAAAATAATGTTTATAAAACCACATTGGAATTTTTTCAATATCCATCTCATCCCATAATTTAACTCCTTTTTGAATTTTGAAATGTGCAAAGTAAGGTTGTAATTGATCAGTAGAGTTATCAAAAAAGAATGCCTGATATGCCAATTGTGAAGCACCATAAAGAAACCGCAAGGAGCGATTGTATCTTGATTTTAGGCGATCTACAGGAACATCATGACCATTTTGCTTTACTCTTTTTTTGACTCGTCTT
This sequence comes from Bacteroidota bacterium, assembly GCA_016194975.1. Classification (NCBI taxonomy): domain Bacteria; kingdom Pseudomonadati; phylum Bacteroidota; species Bacteroidota bacterium. The sequence goes on along the minus strand of JACQAM010000019.1, from coordinate 42,260 downwards.
ATATTAATTTCCGGGCTCTCAGTACAAACGAAATAGAGGTAAATTTTGTACCCGGCATTTTTTGCATGCTTCATAATTTCTATTTTTGAAGAATGAGAAAAGACTGTTTCAAAAGAAAACTTTCTGCCATCACTCAAAAGTTTTTTTCTTAAAAAATCTGCAAGTATCTGCGCCAGCGCTTCATCGTCCCGTTTATTAAGCAAATTGATTTTCCCATTCCCTGAAAACCTGAAAGAAGAAAGAAAACGCGACAAAGTAAAATTACTACCGCTAATAAGCCCTGAAGAAATTGAGATTTTGATGAATTCTTCTTTGGTTGTTTTAATATTATATTTATTAAAATGAAACTTGTTTTTTCTTAGCATCACTGCAATGTCATCAGCATTAACATACGTTCCAAAATCAATTTGAAATTCATTTTCACGGTAACTCCTGATTGAGTTAATGATCGTGCTTTTCCCGGAGCCATTCGGTCCTGCAAAGACTCTCATCCGTCGTGATTCTACCTGCTTAATCAAGAATAATCTTTTTCTTACCCTTTAAAGCTTTCACTTTGGATATTTTTTCAAGAACATTTCCATCTCCATCTATTTTAACGACCCAACCGTCCTTTACTGTCACAACGTAGCCCATTAACTTCAAAAACTCCTCCGAAAGATGTTCGGATTCTCTTGCAATGGCTCTTTTAAGATTCCTTTTTGTCAAATAAGTCACTACGCATAAAGATCCAGCTACTTTCTTTTTAACTGGTGAAGGAAAATAAACATAACCAACCATATCTCCAACCGTCAGTCCCAATTCAACAAGATGCGGTTCATTAAAATGCACTTCTAAACCAGTCCTCTTATTAAGAATAATCCCGGTTTTTCTATCCTTATTAATAGATTTTATCACTCCATACTCCATATTCAAAGATAAGTCTTATGAAATAGATAATAATTAAAATCTAAAACGATTTTATCAAAAAAGGAAAAATTATTTGAAGGCGCGCTGGCGCAATACATGATCCATGAGTACGATCGCGCACATCGCCTCCACGATCGGGACCGCGCGCGGCACCACGCACGGATCATGACGGCCCTTTCCCATCATTTCCACAACCTGTCCTTTGGTATTAACAGTTCTTTGCTTTTGCATGATGGTTGCAACAGGTTTGAATGCGACGCGGAAAAAAATATCTTCCCCATTGCTGATTCCTCCCTGTATGCCGCCTGAATTATTTGTTGCCGTTACTATTTTCCGTTCTGCTTTCCCGGGAATAAAAATATCATTGTGTTCTGATCCGTACATTTCTGTTCCGGCAAATCCGCTTCCAAATTCAAATCCTTTCACTGCATTGATCGACAACATTGCTTTCCCTATATCAGCGTGCAGTTTATCAAAAACAGGTTCACCAATTCCGGCAGGAACTCCTTTTGCAATACATTCCACCACTCCGCCAGTTGTGTCTCCGTTCTTTCTTGTTTCCTCAATGAGCGCGATCATTTTTTCGGCGAGATCATGATCGGGACAGCGCACAATATTTTTTTCTGCGAACGACAGATCGAGTTCAAAATATTTTTTTTCAAGTTTCAGTTTCCCAACCTGCGAAACATAAGCGACAACAGAAATTCCATTGGAAGCAAGAAATAATTTTGCCACCGCACCCGCCACTACGCGCGCAGCGGTTTCGCGCGCAGAAGAACGTCCGCCTCCTTTGTGATCACGAACACCATACTTTGCATCGTAAGTGAAATCGGCGTGCGACGGGCGGTAAATTTCGCGGAAGAGATCATAATCTTTCGACTTCGCATCCTGATTGCGGATGATAAATCCTATTGGTGTTCCGGTTGTTTTTCCATCGAGGATCCCGGAGAGAAATTCCACTTCATCTTCTTCTTTGCGCTGTGTAACAATGTGAGATTGTCCCGGGCGGCGGCGGCGCATTTCAGAACGGATGAATCCGTTGTCAATGGAAATTCCGGGCGGGCAACCGTCGATCACTCCGCCAATGGCAGGTCCGTGCGATTCGCCGAAGGAAGTTAATTTGAAAAGTTTACCAATGGAATTGCCGGGCATTCCTGCAAAAATAACTACTTTCACACTGCCCCGTTTCAAAAGTTATTCAACACTTCAAACCATTCGACAGCAGGATCGTCTAACGTGAACATGAAGAAATTTCCGGGCCCTATTTTTTTATGCTTTTTTATTCTTTTCTCACCGGCATTGTCGCTGCATGCACAGGACTCTCTGCTATTGCAACCCAAGCACAAAAACACTTTTAAACCCGCATTCGATTTCGATCAGCGTTTTTCTTTCATCAGAAAAAAAGAAGTGAATATCTGGGGTGCACGGGCAGGTGTGCTTATCAATGATAAATTCAAAGTTGGTTTCGGCGCCTATTTTCTCAAGGATAAATTAAAAAGTATCGCTGTCGATTCTTCAGGGCAATCGGCGTATCATGCCAATCGTTATCTCTATTTCGGCACGGCTTATTTCGAACGGTTTTTATTCCGCTTCAAATTCGTGGAGTTCAGTATCCCTGTGGAAGTGGGCGGTGGAAAATCTGTTTTTCTTGTTTATTCCAATGCAACGAGTGAGCAACTTGCACGAACCGTGAAATTTTTTCTTCCTACCGGTGCCGGACTTTCTCTTTCTTTCAAACTTCCGCCAATAGGAAGATTCAAGCCGACGCGATGGATTGGAATTAATTTTCTCGCCGGTTATCGTTACTGTGCATTCCAGGGCCAGCTGGAAAATATTTTTCCGCACCGGTTCGAAACGGATTACAACGGAATGTTCTGGTCGGTGAGCGGCGCTATTTTTCTTGATCGCGTTTCAGATGATGTGCATGAATGGAGAGTAGAACATCGTTACAAAAAAAGTCAGAAAGAAATGTGGATCAGCTATTGATTTTTTTTAGCTGGATTTTACCAATTTTTTTTCAGGATCTTTCCCTGTAATTTCAGGATGAATTATCTCATTGAGAATTCCCATCTTTGATTCCGATTCCCATGAAAAAATTACTCGTAAAAAATATCGGCCGGCTCGTACAGGTGCGCGAAACTTCTTTGACAAAAGTTTCCGGGAAAGAAATGGCTGTTCTTCCTTCACTTGCAAATGCATGGCTCGCGTGTGAGAACGGAAAGATCGCCGACTATGGAACCATGGAAAATTTTTCTGGAATTTCAGATTGGTCGGAACTCGAAGTGATCGATGCGAATGAAGGTTTTGTTTTTCCCTCGTGGTGCGACTCGCATACGCATCTCGTGTACGCAGGCGATCGCGAAGGAGAATTTGTGGATCGGATACGCGGATTGAGTTATGAAGAAATTGCTGCGCGTGGTGGAGGAATACTTAATTCTGCAAAAAAATTACGCGCCACTTCTGAAGATGAATTGTTTTCACAATCGCTGAAAAGATTCGACGAGATCATTTCACTCGGAACCGGTGCGGTGGAAATTAAAAGCGGTTACGGACTCGACCTGGAAAGTGAATTGAAAATGCTGCGTGTCATACGGCGGCTGAAAGAGCTTGAAAAAATTCCGGTGAAGGCAACTTTCCTCGGCGCACATGCGGTTCCCACGGAATTCAAAAACAATAAGGAAGGTTACATCAAACTCATCATTGATGAAATGATGCCTGCGATCGCCAATGAAAAACTTGCCGACTATTGTGATATTTTCTGCGAAAGAAATTATTTCACCGAAGAAGAATCCGTTCGCATTCTTGAAGCCGGAAAAAAATACGGGATGATCCCGAAAGTTCATGCGAATCAACTCAGCAATTCGGGTGGCGTGCAGGCGGGTGTGAAATGCGGAGCCATCAGTGTCGATCATCTCGAATACGTTGGCGAAGAAGAAATTTCTCTTCTGAAAAATTCTTCCACGATGCCCACTCTTCTTCCCGGCGCGCAATATTTTCTTGGCCTCCCCAATCCTCCCGCGCGAAAGATGATCGACGCAGGATTACCGGTTGCAGTAGCGAGTGATTTCAATCCGGGAAGTTGTCCATCAGGAAACATGATGCAGATGATGAGCATGTGCTGCATAAATTATAAAATGACGCCGGAAGAAGCGATCAATGCCGCAACGATCAATTCATCTTATGCCATGGGAATTTCTTCTTCGCATGGAAGTATCACTATTGGAAAAACTGCAAGTTTCGTTATCACAAAACAAATTCCGTCAGTGGCGTTTCTGCCTTATGCATTCGGAAGTAATTTGGTGGAGCAGGTAATTATCAATGGCAAAGTCCTATCCTGAATTCATGCGCGGAAAAAAAATTATTTTTTTTATTTCCATTACCGTTTTTGTCCAGCTCATTTCTCTTTTCATCCTTCATCCACGGATCATTGTTTGGGAAGATCATTACATGGCGCTGAATAAATTGCAGACGGGCGAGGCCTTCTGCGTGAGTGACGGGCAAAATAATCACAGTTTCGTTTTCCCGGTCTATTATTCCGTTGTTTTTCTCCTTTACAAAATTTTCGGACTGCATCCCATCATCGTGATGGCATTTCACATCCTGCTGAATGGCGTTACTGCTTTTTTCACCTGGAAAACCGCAGATTTCTTCTTTGATAAATTTTTTGCTGATCACCGAATTTATCATTGGAAAGAAAAACTCATTTTAATTCCTGCCGGGGTCGTACTTTTTCACCCGCTTATCCTGTGGTATTCATTTGCGAATGTTCATCCGTTAGTTTTAGATATGTTCTTTTTTTATGCTTGTCTTTTTTTCACGACAGTTTTTTTCAGAAATGCAACAATAAAAAATCTTCTTCTTTTTGCAATTACATTCGGACTTTCCATCCTTGACAGGCCTACACTTATTGTTTGCATCCTTCCATTTCTATTGCTTTCGTTCGAAAATTTCAGAATGAAAAAGATCTTACTTAATTTTTCGCTGGTGCTCTTTGTTTCAATGTTAATCATCATGCCCCTGCTGATCCGGAATTACAGGACCGATAAAATAATCGGGCTCAATTCAGCCACAGGAAAAATTCTCTGGAAAGGAGCGCTCTACAATTCTGAAGGCGGTAATTATCTTGATAACGGAAAAAGTTTTTACGCGGCAATGACCGGGAAGGATTTCGATACGCTCGATCATCTTTCCGTGAGGGAACAGAACAAATTTTTCATGAATAAATATTTAATCATCCTGAAGAACGATCCTGCTCACGTAACTGCGATGTACTTCGTGAAGCTGAAAAATTTCTGGTGGTTCCGGAAGAATATCGGAAATGAATATCCTGCCTTTTGCCGTGAACTGATCCCGTTGTACAAAATAGTTTTCGGGTTGATACTTTTGCTTTTCATCATTTGCTGCATCTTGTCAGGCAGACGGATTTTTTTTCTAATTTCCGCACCGGTTGGGCTTTCACTTTTTCAATCGGTTTTCTATGTGGAAACGCGGCATCGTTTGATCATCGAACCTCTCCTGGTATTTTTAGCGGTAGCCGGACTATTTTTGTTGATTGATAAATTAAAGATCCTGAATAAAAAAAACTGATCACTCATGAACCGGATAATCGAATGCGTTCCTAATTTCTCAGAGGGAAACGATCTCCACATCATCAAACAGATCACAGACAAAATTGAAAGTGTCGAAGGTGTTCGCCTGCTGAACGTAGATCCGGGCAAAGCAACGAACAGAACTGTTGTCACATTTGTGGGTGAGCCCGGCGCTGTAGTAGAAGCTGCATTCCGCGCCATAAAAATTGCCGGTGAGTTGATCGACATGAGCAAACACAAAGGAGAACATCCGCGCATGGGTGCTACTGATGTTTGTCCGCTTGTTCCTGTTTCCGGAATTTCGATGGAAGAAACTGCGGCGTATTCGAAAAAACTTGCTGAACGCGTTGGAAAAGAATTAGGCATTTCCGTTTATCTCTACGAATATGCGCAAGCGGATAAAAAAAGAAATAATCTTTCGGTGATCCGCGCCGGCGAGTATGAAGGATTTTTCAAAAAAATAAAATTGCCGGAATGGAAACCTGATTTCGGCCCGGTTGAATTCGATACGAAGCGGGGGGCAACCGTGATCGGCGCAAGAGAATTTCTCGTCGCTTACAACATCAATCTCAACACCACTTCCACGCGCCGCGCAAATGCGATCGCGTTCGATGTGCGCGAGGCAGGACGAACACAGAAAGATGCGAAAGGAAATAATGTGAAAGATGCCAATGGAAATCCAATCGTCATTCCCGGCACATTGAAATCAGTGAAAGCGATCGGATGGTTCATTGAAGAATATGGCGTTGCGCAGATCTCGATGAATCTCACCAATACAAAGATCACTTCGGTGCACGCTGCATTCGAAGAAGTGAATAAAAAAGCAACGGAGCGCGGCATTCGCGTAACCGGATCGGAGATCGTGGGGCTGATCCCGATGAATTGTTTACTCGACGCCGGAAAATATTTTTTAGAAAAACAACAACGTTCCACCGGTGTTCCTGAAAAAGAACTGATCAGGATCGCGATCAAGTCGCTCGGTCTTGATGAACTTGCTCCATTCAAACCCCATGAACGAATCATCGAATACATGCTGAACAATTCTACCTCATCAAAACTTATTTCCATGTCGCTTGCCGATTTCGCTGATGAAACATCGAGCGAAAGTCCTGCTCCCGGTGGAGGATCCATTTCGGCGTACATGGGCGCACTCGGCGCATCACTCGCTACGATGGTCGCAAATCTCTCTTCGCACAAACGCGGATGGGACGATCGCTGGAAAGGATTTTCAGATTGGGCGGAGAAAGGACAGCAATACAAAAAAGAATTATTGCAATTAGTGGATCGCGACACGGCTGCATTCAACCTCATCATGAATGCATTTGCATTACCGAAATCAACAGAAGAAGAAAAATCGGCGCGCACAAAAGCAATCCAGGATGCAACGCGAACAGCTACTGAAATTCCGTTCCGCGTAATGGAAGTTTCATTCGACTCGATGAATGTGATCAAAGCAATGGCCGAAAGCGGAAATCCGAATTCAGTTTCAGACGCAGGCGTAGGTGCGCTCGCTGCACGTGCATCCGTTATGGGCGCGTACCTGAATGTGAGGATCAACGCCGCCGGATTGGCCGACAAAAATTTTGTAACTGAAATTCTTTCCAAAGGAAAAGCGATCCAGGAAAAAGCAATTGCCATGGAAAACGAAATACTAAGGATCGTGAATGAAAAAATAAAATAATATTCCTGACTCCGCCCGAACTAAAAGAAATTACTTCTGCTTACCGCTGCTGCAAACCGCTTACCGACCACACTATAAATACAACTTTTCTCCTCTGAGAACGTTTAATAAGTAAGAACCCACAACTTATGGTCCGCCTTCGCGCATGGATCGACCGGCATCCCATCATCAGAAGAACGATTTATTTTTTTCCGGTGCAATTGCTGCTCGTGCAGATCAAGAAAAATCCCGTGTTGATCATTTTCTGGTTGCTGATGTTCGGTTTTCTTACCGGCGGGTTGGCATCGCGTTACGGCATTTCACTTTTGTTCGTTGATCCGGAATATATCGGCAAGGTGAATTTCTTTTCTTATTTCGTGGTCGGATTCTCCTGCGGCGGATTCATCATGGCATACCAGATCTCGTGTTACATCTATAATGCATTCCGTTTCCCATTTCTCGCAACGCTTAGTCGGCCGTTTCTCCGTTTCTGCACAAATAATTTTGTGATCCCGCTTGCGTTCCAGGTTACTTATCTTATTCTCATTTTCAGATTTCTTCATGAAGAACCTGTTTCGAAAATGCAGGTGCTGTTCGACGTCGCCGGATTTATTTGCGGCAATGCCATTTTCATTCTGGGTTCACTGTTTTATTTTTTCAGAACGAGTAAGGACATTCAATCGCTTTACGGACTGGTGGTAAATGACATGGAAAGCCCGAAGCCGAAACGCGTCATTCTTAACCGCGATCCGCTAAGCAAAAAACTCAGCTGGAAAACGGTAACACCCGGAAAAGAAGGACGCGACTGGCACGTGGAAAGTTATCTCACCGGGTTAACGAAAATAAGACGCGCACGGCCATTCGAACATTACGATAAAGAATTGCTCAATCGTGTTTTCATGCAGAATCACGGGAAAGCGGTTTGGTTCGAACTCATTGTGATAATTACACTGCTGCTCTTCGGATTTTTCCGCAACATTCCTTTCCTGATGATACCAGCCAGTGCGAGTGTATTTCTTCTTTTCACTTTGTATCTCATGTTCACGGGCGTACTCACGACCTGGTTCCGCGGCTGGTCGAATACCATTTTCGTGGTGCTCATCATTATTCTCAATTTCACTTACAAATTCGATCTTCTCGGTGAACGTACGCTTGCATACGGAATGAATTATCATGTGAAACCGGCAAGTTATTCGAATGAGAAAATAATTTCCATGGGTGAATCCGGAACATTCAGAACGCAAGATTCTATCAACACTATCGCCATTCTCGAAAACTGGAAAAAGAAAAATACAACCGACACACTTCACAAACCGAAAATGATTCTCATGAGTTGCAGTGGTGGCGGATTGCGTTCCACCTTCTGGACTTTTTTCACCATGCAGTATCTCGATAGTCTGACGGGAGGAAAATTTCTTCCGCGCACTGCGCTCATCTGCGGATCATCAGGCGGTATGCTGGGCGCAGCATACATGCGCGAGATCTGGCTGAGGGAACAGAACGGAGAAAATTTCGATCACCGCGATCCTTCCTTCCGAAAAAATGTTTCGAGTGACGTACTCAATCCTATTGCATTTTCAATTGCGGTGAATGACTGGTTCCTTCCATTGCGGCACGTGGATTACGATGGAGAAACTTACAGCAGGAACAGGGCTTATGAATTTGAAAATATTTTTCTTGAAAATACCGGCGGCATTCTTGAAAAACCACTTTGCGATTATACCAAACCGGAAGCAGAAGCAAAGATCCCGATGATGGTTTTCGCTCCGACGATTGTGAACGACGGAAGAAAACTCATCATTGCTTCGCAGGGTGTTTCTTATCTCACGGAACCCACACATTCGCCGAATGTCACTGACAAACTTATACCGGATGCAATTGAATTCAGAAGATTTTTCAAAGATCAGTCGGCCGACAGCGTTCGTTTCATGAGTGTGTTGCGCATGAATGCAACATTCCCTTACATCACCCCGCTCACTGCATTGCCGAGTGATCCCGTGCTCGAAGTTTTCGATGCAGGAATGCGTGATAATTACGGGCTCGATAATGTGTTTCGTTTTCTTTACAATTTCCGGGAATGGATCGCGGAGAATACTTCGGGCGTTATCATTGTTGAAACACGTGACAAGAATAAAGTCCGTCCCGTGGAAGACAATAATTCGCAAACGATCATGCAGGCACTTTCGCGGCCTCTTGGAAGTTTTTACGGAAATCTTTTTACCGTGCAGGATTACAATCACGATTACGCGATCGCGCAAACATCACACTGGTTCGGCGGAAAGATCGACGTGCTCGATTTTGAATTGAAGAATGAATTGCCTGATGTGATCTCGCTGAGCTGGCATCTCACGAACCGGGAGAAAAATAAAGTGATCGGCTCCATGAGTACGAATGACAATCACGCTTCAGCAAAAAGGCTTCTGGAATTGTTGAATGATGAAAGAGTGATAGATCCGGAAATCAGGTAAAAATTTATTTTCCGAATTCAAGAAGGATGCGTTCCCTCAGTACTGAACCCCGCGAAGCAGGAGAAAGAAATTTTCCCGTAAGAAACTGCACAGGGAAATCATCGAACTCTGTTATCTTTTTTATTGTTAATCCATCGTTCTCCACCTGCGGCAATTCACTCATCGAAGTGTAGAGATAAGTTTTCTTCCCATTGTTCAATTCATTTCTTACCAGCGCCGGGTCATAAATGAGCGGAGGATCATCAAGCCGCCCATAGAAATCGAGTGTGTAATCCGTTGCATCTTCCGTAAAAAAAACAGTTTCCCTCCCCTTGCGATTCTGCGCAATTATTTTTCCTGCTTTAATACTTGAAGAATACTGAAGCAAATGGGGATAGAAGTGCAAACTCAGCACGAGATAAAAAGACATCAGCGCGGCAATTAGCGGATACATATTTTTCTCCCAGAAGCCGAAAGAAAAATAGTAACAGAAAAAAACAGAAGAAACCGAAACAACAGCGAGCGCTTTTGACAGGAATGATCCGTCGGGAAAAACATAAAAGAGCAGGAACATACTGCACAGCGTAAGTGCGGCTATGATGATGGAATGAATTACGGAAATCACTCTTTGCAATAAAATATTATTCCGTTCAAGAATTTTTTCACAGAAAAAAACGGCCGCTATCACAGAAGCGAATGGTGTGGTTACATACAGGTAATGCGGAAGTTTGTAACGTGATGCGGACAAAGCAAGAAACAGGAGAAGGAACCCACCGGTGGAAAAAAATTCTTTCAATGAAGATGCACTGCATCTCTTACTGATTATACTGAAAACAGTTGTGCCGATCCCCGCGATGGTAAGCAGGCACCACGGGGCGAATGTCCAAAGAAATGTATGCGTGAAAAAAAATGCTGTTGCCCCGTTATCGTATTTCGTTCCCCAGTCACTTTCACCGGTGATCCTTCCGAAAGATTGTGTCCAGAAATAGAACCGCAGGCCGGAAACCGATTGATGCCCGTTGACTTCTTTTTCCGGATGAAGGTCGAATTGTTCGTACAGTCCTTTGCACATCGGAAAAACAAGGAGTGCAATGACGAATAGCATCACCAGGTATTCCCATCGAAAAATATTTTTCCATTCGCGTTTGAAAATAAAATGCACGCCAAGAATGAACGCCGGAAAAATTATTCCCATTGGCCCTTTTGCAAGCATCGCAAGTCCGATCCCGACCGAAGCCGCGAAAAGATCTGTCCATGCGCGGCCGCGGCTCCACTCGAGTAATTTCCAGACAGAAAAAGCAACACATCCCACCACGATCGTGTCCGTACGCACATCGTTCGTCATGAGGAAAGCAGTTGCGGAAGAACAGAAAAATAATCCGGCGATGAGAGAAGTTCTCCGGTCGTAAAAAATATTCGTCATACGGATCACCGAATGAACAGCAAGAATGAAAAACAAAAAGCTCGGAAGTTTATACGACCACTCGTGAATTCCGAAGATGCGGAAACTTAATGCAGACAACCAGAAATGCAATGGAGGTTTATCGAGATAATCCTGCCCGCGGAGAAAAATATGTGTCCAGTCGGAAGTCCGGCTCAGCTCGCGGGAAATTTCACCGTATTGCGCGGCGTCTACATTGATGAGCGGAATGAAAAGTCCGCTGGTAAGAATGATCACAAATGCAACAATGATTCTGCGGAGAACGCGGATGTTCACTTCCGTGTTCATTGTATTCGGAGAAATATTGTTTGTGTTCATGAATAAGTAAAATTGGAATCGCGTAATTTTACGTTATGGTCGAGAAAGTAATAGTGATTGTTGTTGCGTTGCTGGCCGCATGTTTTCTGTTCTTCAGATTCCGGAAGCAGTTTAATTCTGCGCGTAAAGGAGATTGCGGTGATGATTGCAAATGCAAATGAAAAAGGAGCATCGCTGCCCCTTTGCTCATTGTGACGAGAATATTATTTGGATTTCTTATTGTTTTTTTTCATTGAGTCCGCTTTCATAGTTGAATCTGAAAGCCATTTCATTCTTTCTGCTTTACTGGAACTATCGACAGAGGCAGCAAGTTTAATCGAATCGTCTTTTCTTTTCTTTGCCGCAATATTATTGATCGAGTCCGTTTTCATAGAATCGAGCATTTTTTTTGCAGCTTCATCGGCACCGCCGCATGCAGAGATCACAAAGCAAAGAAAAGCAATAGGTAGTAATATTTTTTTCATTTTCATTTTTTGAAACGCTTCAAAGATATTGATTTCGGTCTTTTCCGGTCGTTGTTAAAGTCCATAAAAAAAGGGACCTATCGTCCCTTTTTTTTGACCGAATAAAATCGGATTTATCTTAGGGCAGAGCCCTTCAGATTATTTTCCTTTTTTACCTTTGCCACCTTTTTTAGCCATTGAGTCGGCTTTCATGGTAGAGTCAGCGCACATTTTAGCTTTCATATCTGCGTCAACTTTAGCCATTGAATCAGCTTTTTTCTTGTCAGCAACCGCTTTGTTAGTAGAGTCGGTTACAAATACACCGTGAGCTGAATCAGCTTTTTTGGTTGAGTCTGCCTTAGCAGCTTCTCCGTTGTCTCCACAAGAGATAACGAATGATGTCATTGTAGCAATAGCTACGAGTGAGAGAACTTTTTTCATTTTGGTTTTTAGAGTTTGGTTAACCGGCGGCAAAGATATAAAAAATTATATAGTTGGTGATTTATCTGGTTTTTTTTCAAAAAAAAAGGGGCCAAAGCCCCTTTTTAGGTAGGAACGAACGGGGATTATCCGCGTCCGCTTGTTGCCTTTTTATTCTCGATGTGCTCTTTTTGTTTAGGAGTCATCGGTTTTTTGCTGCCAGCTTTTGCCATTGAATCGGCTTTCATGGTAGAGTCAGCTGCCATTTTAGCTTTCATATCAGCATCAGCTTTTGCCATAGAATCGGCTTTTTTCTTGTCAGCTACAGCTTTGTTTGTGGAGTCTGTCACGAAAACTCCGTGAGCGGAATCCGCTTTTTTTGTAGAATCTGCTTTTGCAGCAGCGCCACCATCTCCACAGGAGATTACGAAGGTGGTCATAGCAGCCATAGCTGCGATTGAGAGTACTTTTTTCATTTTTGGTTGTTTGAGTTTGGTTAACCGGCGCCAAATGTAAAACAATTTTTAAAACCAAAAAAAGTTTGCTTTCAATATTATATCCGCCTACTTTTGCACGAACTTTGCTATACAGCATATCAAACTCAAAACCATAAACCATAACATGAAAAAACAACTCACTTTGATCGCTTCTGTCGCATTCCTCGCGGGAGTGATTTCCATGTCTTCCTGCAAAAAGGCAGACACCACAGCCCCCGTTATCACTGTTACAGGTGGAAACGACCAGACCGCTTCTCTTGGAACTTCCTGGACAAACCCAACAGCGACCGCAACCGATGATCAGGACGGAGACATTTCTACCTCGATCACCGTTACCGGAACAGTTGACCCGAACACAAAAGGAACTTATACTCTTACTTATTCCGTTTCAGATGCAGCTGGTAACAAAGCCGATCAGGCAGTTGTTATTCATATTGTAAATGATGCCGAAATGTATACAGGTAACTATTCTGTTCATGACACGGTTCCTACTATTCCTGCCTTCAATTATAACATTACTATTACTACTGATAATACTGTAAACGGAAAAATCCATTTTGCACATTACAGTGCAGCGCTCGTTGGTTTCGCAGATTACCAGAATAACGATAACGTTTATGCCACCATCAGCGGAAGCACTGTAACACTTCCTTTGCAGAATGAAAACCCTATTGGAACGGACAATTCTTCGCATGACTTCAGCGGCAATGGAACCGTAACACAAACATCGGCACCTATCATGTTCAACATCACTTACACCGATCATGATATTACCAACTCTACTACAGCTAATGGCTGTGTGCAGACTTACACCCATTTCTAAGCTTATTCAATTATTTTCAAAGATCCCGGTTGGCAACGACCGGGATTTTTCTTTACCCGTTAACTTTGGATAATGGCTGGCAAAAAAAATAAGAGCGGAGGTTTTGTTTATTCCACCAATCCCGATTTCAGGGTGGAAGAAAATGAAAACATTGAAGGATCGACACCGAAGAAACAGGTCACTCTCAAAATATTTCTTGACCGCCTGGGCGGAAGTAAAATGGTGAGCCGCGTAAACGGTTTCCCCGATCATTTTCCGGAAATAGAAGAATTAGCACGATCACTGAAACAAAAATGCGGCGTAGGCGGTTCCGTAAAAAATAATGAGATCCTCATCCAGGGAAATCACCGCGATAAAATTCTCGACATTCTGATCCATGAAGGCTATCAGGCGAAAAAAGCAGGGGGGTAAAAAGAAACCGTTATCAGGGATAAAAGTCCTTGAACTTGCGAGTGTCCTTGCAGGGCCTTTGGTGGGAACTTTTCTTGCTGAACTTGGGGCTCATGTTCTGAAAATCGAAAATCCCGCAACCGGGGGCGATGTAACCCGCAACTGGAGAATGCCGGAGGAAGATCATAATAAACCCTCTGCCTATTACCGGGCTGCAAACCAGGGAAAACAAAATCTGTTGCTTGACATTCTTGGGAAAAGCGGAAAAAAGATTTTGCAGGAATTACTTCGTGATACCGATATCATCCTTGTGAATTTCAAACCGGGCGATGAAAAAAAGTTTGGTTTGAATTATTCAACTCTGAAAAAAAAATTCCCAAAACTCATTTATGCACAGATTTCAGGATACGGAAAAAAAGATCCCCGTCCTGCGTTTGATCTCTGCTTACAGGCAGAAACAGGATTCATGAGCATGAATGGAACTCATGAATCCGGCCCTCTTAAAATGCCATTGGCAATGATCGACATCCTGAGCGCGCACCAACTCAAGGAAGGAATTCTTCTCGCACTTTATGATCGGAAAAAAAACGGCAACGGAAATTATGTTCATGTTTCGCTCTATGATACAGCTGTGATCTCCCTTTCCTATATGGCCACAAATTATTTTCAAACCGGAAAAATTCCCGGACTCAATGGATCCATTCATCCCAACATTGCCCCATACGGAGAAACTTTTTGCCTGAAGGATAAAAAAATAATGGTACTCGCAATTGGCAATGAAATGCAATTCGGTGAACTGTGCACTTCGCTGGAAATGGATTCGCTGGTGACCGACAAAAAATATTCAACCAATGAAATGCGCGTTGCCAATCGCAATGAACTTTTCCGAAAACTGAAAACTGTGATCGAAAAATTCTCTTCCGCCGAGATTGAAAAAAAACTTGAACGAAAAAATATCCCTTTTGCCTTTGTGCGCAATATTGGGGAAGTGCTCTGTCAAACTGATTCGACACGGCTTCTTGTCGAAGATGAATACGGTTTTACCCTGAAAAGTGCAGCTTTTATAGAATAGCTATTCGTTTTTACCGCATTTTTCGTTAAATTTGTATTGACCCTATTTGCATGAAAATTCTATTATTCCGTCGCGTATTATTTATTTGTTTGCTGGCGTTGCCGCTCATTGGCTTTGCACAGCGGAATAAGCATTACAAGTGGGAAGCAGGAGTTGATCTTGGCGCTTCGAATTTTCTCGGTGATCTTGGTGGAGCCAATCAGATAGGAACACATTTTGTCCGCGACCTGGAACTTTCACTCACCCGCCCTTCTTTCGGAGTTCATTTGCGTTACAGGAAAAGCCGTTATGTTGGTTTTCGCGCAAACTTTGTTTACGGAAAAATTTATGGCGATGATAATCTTACCCTTGAACGTTACCGCAATAACCGCAACCTGAATTTTAAATCAAACATTTTCGAATTCTCCGGACAGGTAGAATTCTATTTCTCGAAAGAACGGCCGGGACATATTTACAATTACAAAAAAATTCACGGGTGGAGACATATCGATATTCAGGAATATGGATTCCTCGGAGTGGGCGGATTTTATTTCAACCCGAAAGGTTTCGACCAGGGACAATGGTACAATCTGAGAGATATGCGAACGGAAGGTGAAGGCCTCAAGCCGGGATTACCAATGTATTCCAATTATTCCGTTTGTTTTCCAATGGGACTTGGATTCAAATATGCAATGAATCGCCGTTTCAGTCTTGGAATTGAATTCGGCTTACGACTCACCCTCACCGATTATATTGACGATGTGAGCACTGTGTATGTTGATCCTGCTTTACTGACTTCTTATTTCGGATCGAATGCAACTACTGCTATTCATTTTGCAAATCCTACCAACCACACAATCACTGCTGGTGACAATGGCGGAATTGATCCGACAGGCGTTGGCCAGCAACGAGGCGATTCGAAACACAACGATGCCTATATGTTCATGCACATCACCGTGAATTACAAGTTGGGCAAGATCAAGAAGACGCACTCGAAGTTCTGATCTGTTATGATCATCCGTCAACCGGAATCCTCAGAAGATTTTAAAAAATATTACCGTCTGCGCTGGGAAGTGCTTAGAAAAAAATGGGATCAGCCCGAAGGTTCTGAAAAAGATGAGTTGGAAAAAATTTCTTTCCATGCGATAGCAGTGAATGAAAAAGATGAAGTGGTGGGCGTTGCACGACTCCATAAAAATTCTGCAGAAGAGGGACAAATCCGTTTCATGGGCGTGCGCGAAGATCAACAGGGAAAAGGTGTAGGAAAAAAATTGGTTGATTTTCTCGAAGAAGAAGCACGCCGACTTAAATTCTCAAGAATAATATTGCAGGCGAGAGAGAATGCTGTTCCGTTTTATCTTGCTCTTGGTTACAGGCAAATGGAAAAATCGTTCATCATGTGGAACCTTATCCAGCATTACAGGATGGAAAAATCACTTTGAATTTTTCATGGCGCGCTGCAAGAGTGAAACGATCTTCGCCGATTCATGCTCCGTAAGTTTGTATCCGAAATTAATTTCCTTTTCTCCATGTATGAATGAAATGGAATCGCAATCTGTGTTCCAGTAATCGCCGCCGATCTTATTGATCCATGAAGGCGCATTGTTTTTTTTCACTTCCAGTTTTTTTATTTCATCCAACGGATAATTCTGCACCCATCCTCTTCCATTAATGTCTTTTTTATAATACAAAGTGGATGATCTTATTTTTATGATCTCTCTTCCTTTCCATTGCCACATGGCCGATTTTCCCATGATGTATAAAAAATATCCCCAGAAGGCAAGCCACACCAATGTAACGATCTTCGATTTTTCATCTGTCATTCCGAAATATCCGTAAATGATGGTTGCTCCCCCGGCGATCCATAACACAAGCAACAGTGAAATATTTCTCGTTTTTATTTTGTCGCCCGATGCGGTAATGACAATACTTATCTCTTCCTCTTTTCCAAGATAGGAAGCACGCTCACTTATGTTGAGTATCTCAGCCAATTTTTTTTGATTTGAATGGACGAATAATAAGACGCAACCCGCGTTCATAATTGAAATAACTGATGAGCCAGTTGAAGAATACGATGATCCTGTTGCGGAAACCCACCAAGAATAAAAGATGAATGAACATCCAGATGAGCCATGCAAAAAATCCCTGCGTTTTTATCCGCTTCGTTTCCACCACCGCTTTATTTCTTCCTACTGTAGCCATCGAACCTTTGTCATGATAACTGAATTTTTTCCAATGCACCACATTCATTCCCGAACAAAGATTTTTACCCAGATTAATTCCCTGCTGAATCGCAACCTGCGCAACCTGCGGATGGCCTTTCGGAAATTTTTCCTGCATCATGAAAGCAACATCACCCAAAGCAAAAATATTTTCTGTGCCTGAAACTTTATTGCATTCGTCTACTTTTATTCTTCCATTTTGCAAAACAGCATCAGGCGGAATTCCATTGATAATTTTTCCCATTACGCCCGCAGCCCAGATAAGTGTGGAGCATGGAATATTTTTTTCCGATGCTGTGAAAACATTTTTTCCGTCGTAACCGGTCACTCTTGTTTTCAACCAGACTTTCACTCCCATTTTTTCGAGATACTGTTTTGCTTTTTCAGAAGAACGTTCTCCCATTGCACCCAGCACACGTTCGCCGTTATCCACGAGGTGAATATTCATATTCATGAAATCGAGTTCGGGATAATCATTCGGCAGCACATGTTGTTTCAGTTCCGCGAGTGCGCCCGCGAGTTCCACACCTGTAGGCCCGCCACCGGCGATCACGTACGTCATGAGCGCATCACGCTCGCGCAGGTCTGTACACGTGACGGCCATTTCAAAATTTTCGAGAATGCAACTGCGGAGATTCAACGCTTCCTGCACCGTTTTCATCGGCATACTTTTCATCCGCAATTCTTCCATTCCGAAATAACTCGTATCGGAACCGGTTGCAATTACAAGAAAATCATATTCCAGTTCGCCGATGTTCGTTTCAATTTTATTTTTTTCCGGGAATGACGCTCGTTACTTCCGCCATCCTGAAATAAAAATTTTTCATTCCCTTGAAAATTTTTCTCAATGGAAAAACGATTGAATCGGGTTCGATGCCCGCCGTCGCCACCTGGTAAAGCAACGGCTGAAAAGTGTGAAAATTATTCCGGTCTATCATCACCACCTGGAAATATCCGCGCAACTCTTTTGCCAGTTCAATTCCGGCAAATCCTCCGCCAATGATCACTACACGCTGCAAATAAATTCGAGGAACATCCATTCCCATTGGGCAAAGTTATGAGTCGTGAGTTTTGAATTGTGAATTTCCGGAAATAAATTATGCGCATGAAAGTATCAGAAAAGAAATGCCTCTATCGCCAGCCGATATCCATTGAGCCCGAGTCCGGTTATACTTCCTTTGCAGTGTTTCGCAATGAAAGAAGTGTGGCGGAATTCTTCGCGTGCAAAAACATTTGAAATATGCACTTCGATCACCGGGGTTTTTATGGAAGCAACCGCATCACCGATCGCTACAGAAGTATGCGTGTATCCACCGGGATTGAAAATAATTCCATCGAATGAAAATCCGGTTTCATGAAGTTTGTTAATGAGTTCTCCTTCCACGTTGCTTTGAAAATATTCAAGCTGCACATCAGGAAATTCTTTTTTGAGCGTTGAGAAAAATTCATCGAAACCGGCGTGTCCGTAAATTTCCGGTTCACGTTTGCCCAATAAATTAAGATTCGGCCCGTTGAGGATCAGAATTTTCATGTTCCGAAATTACTTCTTATTTGTGAATGAAGATTTGAGAAAAATCCGTCCCGCAACCCGACTTAAATAGTAACTTTGCCAATGAAAAATACCGGCAAATCATGTCTACTTCAACACTCGTGAAAAAAATCCACAATTTCAGTCCAGGCCCGGGAATTCTTCCGGCCGATGTGATCAAACAAGCTGCTGAAGCTGTTCTCAATTTCGACAACCTGAATCTTTCCCTGCTCGAAATTTCTCATCGCTCGAAAAATTTTGAAAAAGTAATGGACGAATCGCGTGAACTCGTGAAAGAATTGCTCGGGCTCGGAAATGGCTGGCAGGTACTTTATCTCGGTGGAGGAGCAAGCATGCAATTTGCGATGGTGCCTTACAATCTCCTGCGCACCGATGGGTATGCGGCGTATGTGAACACGGGTGTGTGGGCGGGAAAAGCGATCAGGGAAGCGAAGATCGTTGGCAATACAAAAGTGATCGCATCTTCCGAAGACAAAAAATTCGCTTACGTTCCGAAGAATTATGAAATTCCCGGTGACGCCGATTATCTCCACATCACTTCGAACAACACGATCTACGGAACAGAAATGAAATCTTTTCCGAAAACAAATATTCCGGTTGTAGTGGACATGTCATCCGATATTTTCAGCGGGCCTGTTGACGGGAATCAATTCTCACTCATTTACGCAGGTGCACAAAAAAATATGGGGCCGGCTGGTGCAACAATGATTGCTGTGCGTGAAGATATTCTCGGAAAAACCGGGAGAAAAATGCTGAGCATGCTCGATTACCAGGCGCACATCAAAGGCGGATCAATGGCAAACACGCCTCCCGTTTTCCCGATCTACGTTTGCATGCTCACATTGAAATGGCTGAAACAAAACGGCGGACTTTCCTGGATCGATAAAATAAATAATGACAAAGCGAATATGATGTACGGTGAGATCGACCGCAATTGTTTATTCGCCGGAACAGTGCTCGACAAAACAGATCGCTCGCGGATGAATGTAACTTTCGTGATGACACGTCCCGAACTCGAACCGGAATTCGACAAGATGTGGAAAGATGCAGGCATCTCTCAACTGCGCGGCCATCGCGATGTGGGTGGATACCGCGCATCACTGTACAACGCACTCACGCTCGACAGTGTGAAAGCGCTCGTGCAGGTGATGATGGATTTTGAAAAAAAGTTTGCGTAATAAAATTGTCATTGCGCAGTTGTCATTAGGTATTATTCCATTCATGACAAGATCGAAGAACCAATGACCAATAACCATTTTTATGTCAAAGAAAATATTAGCCAACGACGGCATCGACGCAAAAGGAAAAGAACTCCTGGAGAAAGCCTGCTTTGAAGTAGAAACAGAAAAAGTTCCGCAGAATAAATTGGCGGAAGCGATCAACACAAATAAATATTCCGAATTCATATCCGTAATTAAATTTTAATTTCGTCTTATGGCAAACGCTGAAGTTGCTCAACTCATAAAATCAACGGTACTATCGTTGCTGCCCGACGCCAGAGTTTTGCTTTTCGGTTCGCATGCAAGAGGAGACTTTAACAAAAGCAGCGATTACGATGTGTTGGTTATCACAAAAGAAAATTTTAAACCTCATGAAAAATTTACCTGGAGAGGAAAACTTAATCGCGCCCTTGTTTATGCGTTACATGCTCCCGTTGATGTTTTAGTTGACAGCGAGGAGGAAGTTGACAGCAAAAAGGAATTACATGGCCACATCATTCGTTACGCGATTCGTGAAGCTATAGAATTATAAAATGAATAAGAAAGAGCATATTTTATCCTGGCTTGAAAAAGTGGAACACGACTTTTCTTCAGCGCAAGTTCTTTTTGAACACAATCCTTTGGTGTTAGATGTTCCCTGCTTTTTATGTCAGCAATCCGTTGAAAAATATCTCAAAGCTTATCTCTTTTACAACTCTCAGGACATTGAAAAAACTCATGATTGCGAATTTCTACTTGAGAAATGCGGGCATTTTGATCCTGATTTCAGAGGCATCGACTTGAAAAATATTAATGATTTTGCCGTTGACATACGTTATCCCGATGAAGCGATCGCACCCGATCATTCGCAGGCTATGGTCTATCTTCAAATAACTGAAAAAATAAGGGACCTTGTACGAAGCAAAATCAGCTTTGAATAATTCTCAGCTAATAATTTACTATGAAAAAAATTCTCGCCAACGACGGCATCGACGCAAAAGGAAAAGAACTGCTGGAGAAAGCAGGATTTGAAGTGGTCACAGAAAAAGTTCCGCAGGAAAAACTTTCTGAGACGATCAATGAAAAAAAATATGCTGCGCTCACGGTTCGTTCTGCAACGAAGGTGCGCAAAGATCTGATCGACGCCTGCCCCGAATTGAAAGTGATCGCGCGCGGTGGTGTGGGAATGGACAACATCGATGTGGAATATGCAAAAAGCAAAAACATAGAAGTGATCAATACGCCGGCAGCTTCTTCGCATTCTGTTGCTGAACTTGTTTTCGCACATCTCTTCGGCGCCGTGCGTTTTCTTTACGATTCAAACCGGCAAATGCCTGCGAAGGGAAATACAGAATTCGACGCGCTGAAGAAAAAATATTCGAAAGGAATTGAGTTAAAAGGAAAAACGCTCGGCATTGTCGGCTTCGGAAGGATCGGTCAGTCCGTTGCTAAGATCGGGTTGGGATTGGGAATGAAGATCGTTGCGCATGATCCTTACCTGGAAGAAGCGCTGATAGAACTTGATATTTATTCTGTTTCTCCCGTGCGCGTAAAAATTACTACAACAACTTTCGATCATGTACTTGAACAATCTGATTTTATTTCGCTGCATGTTCCAGGTGGAAAAGTGATCACAGAAAAAGAAATTTCAATGATGAAGAAAGGTGTGATCCTCATCAACGCATCACGTGGCGGAGTGATCGAAGAGCATGACCTGATCGAAGCTTTGAATTCAGGAAAAATTGCACACGCCTGTCTCGATGTTTTTGTGAACGAACCGAAACCGATGAAAGAAATTCTCACGCACGAAAAAATTTCATTGACACCGCATATCGGCGCTGCGACTGAAGAAGCGCAGGAAAGAATTGGCGTGGAATTGGCAGAAAAAATTATCATAGCGCTTTCCTGATCTCAAGCAGCCTTCGACCCATTCGACAAGCTCAGGGTTCAGTCTGACAAGTTAGTCAGGCAACCAAGAAACAATGCAACACAAGCAACCAACAAACAAACACAAGTAACCAAGAAACAAACACAAGTAACCGACAACTGAACGATGGCAACAGTTATTCCATTCAAAGGAATTCGTCCAACACGCGACAAAGTGGGTTTGGTGGCTTCACGTTCGGTCGATAATTATTCGAGAAATGATCTTCATGAAAAATTAAAATCAAATCCTTACACATTTCTCCACGTCATTCATCCCGATTTCAAAGACGGAAAACGAACAAAGCCCGGGTCAAATGACCGTCTGAAAAAGATCAGGGATCAATACGCGGAATTTATTGAGGAGGGAATTTTTCTTCACGATGAAAAACCCTGCTTCTATGTTTATCGCCAGGAAAAACTCGGAAATACTTACACCGGCGTTATTGCGTGCACGAGCATTGAAGATTACATGAACGGCACGATCCGTATTCATGAACAAACGCTGACGGAGCGGGAAAAAAAATTAATGGAGTATCTCGACGTTTGCGATTTCAATGCTGAACCGGTTCTCTTCTGTTATCCCGACGAAAAAGGGATTGATAAAATCATTGCTGATAAAACTGCAGAACGTGCCGAGTACGATTTTACCACTACCGATCGTGTGCATCACCAGTTGTGGGTGATCGATGAGGAACAACAGGTGAAGCAATTGAAAAAAGAATTCGAAAATGTTTCGTCCGTTTACATTGCCGACGGACATCATCGTTCCGCTTCTTCTGCATTACTCGGCAGATCACGAAGAGAAAAAAATCCGGGTTACTCCGGGCAAGAGCCGTGGAATTATTATCTCGGTATTTTTTTTCCTGAATCGCAACTGAAAATTTTTGATTTCAACCGCGTCGTTCGTGATCTGAACGGACTTTCTGAATCGCAGTTCATGGATGCACTCAGAAAAGATTTTGATATTGCTGATCATGGCAATAAAATTTTTGTTCCTTCATCCAAACATATTTTCTCCATGTACCTCGGGGGAAAATGGTTCGAACTTAAAATGAAAAGCGGCCGCGCAAAAGATGAAGAACCTGTTCAGTCGCTGGACGCACATTTACTCACAACACTTATTCTCTCCCCTGTTCTCGGCATTTCAGATCTGAAAACAGATCCGCGCATTGGTTTTGTTTCGGGAATAAAAGGCGCAGAAGAATTAAGGAACCAGGTGGACCACTGGAAATTCAAAGTTGCTTTCGGATTATATCCCGTGCAGATGGAAGAACTGAAACGCATTGCCGACAGTGGAAACATCATGCCGCCTAAAACAACATGGATAGAACCAAAGATGAGGAGCGGGCTTGTCGTATTTTCCCTATCGGAGTGAAAATGTCCATCAAAGAAAATATCCTTCAATTAAAGCATTCCCTTCCAATAGAAGTGACCTTAGTTGCCGTTAGTAAAACAAAATCAGTGGCGGAGATCATGCAGGCGTATGATGCGGGCCAGCGCGACTTTGGTGAGAATAAAGTACAGGAGGTTGTGCCCAAATACAACTCACTGCCGAAGGATATTCGCTGGCATCTCATCGGCCATTTGCAATCGAACAAAGTGAAATTCATCGCACCTTTCATTCACCTCATTCATTCTGTGGACAGTGAAAAATTACTCGCTGAGATCGATAAACAGGCAAAAAAAAATAACCGTATCATCCCGGTCTTGCTGCAGATCTTCATCGCGAAGGAAGAAACCAAATTCGGATTTTCCGCCGAAGAAGCAACCGCTCTCCTGAATTCAGATCCTGAAAATAAATATCCGAACGTGGAAATAAAAGGATTGATGGGAATGGCGAGCAATACAGAAGATCATGAACAGGTTCGAGCGGAATTCCGATCCTTAAAACACCTCTTCGATCAATTCATCATTCATCATTCATCATTTATCATTCTTTCCATAGGAATGAGCAGCGACTGGAAAATTGCCGTGAAAGAAGGAAGTTCGATGATCAGGGTGGGAAGTTCGATTTTCGGAGAACGATAACGTTACGAATTTCAAAATTTCAAATCTCAAAATCCATTTGCAAAATGAGTGAAGGCACAAACACATCCGAACCTTTTTTTCACGAATCAGAAAATTTCAGCAGCGCTTATTTCGGGAAAGTTCCTGCCCATATTGTAAAAACAAACAACGGAAAAGTAGATCAGCAATTAGTGTCGTCTCTTGTTGCACAACTCACCGATCCCAACCTGAAAGAAACACGTGAAGATGTTCTGCGAATTCTTCGTGATGGAAAAGCGCAACAATTACTCATCGGTATTCTTTCACTGCGTGAATTTTTCAGGCATCGCGCTGCACTCGTCCGCACCTGCTGGGAAACCGGTCTCGATTTCAGCGAACATCTTGAACTCTTCGTTCACATTGCCACCGACGGAAATTACAGCGATTGCATCGAGAGCATGACCGTGATCGTGGAAAATATGAACGGACCTTTTAATAAAGAACAGTTGGAACGTTCTATAACACTGCTGGAAAAAACAACGAAGAAAAAATCAGAACAATCCGCTCTTCTTGAAATGATCTTTCAAAAGATCAAAAGCTTCTGATCGCCGGCGGAAAATATTTTTTTATTGGGAAAAGTTGGGAGTGTAAATAAACCCGCACGTCTTATCTTTACTTCATTGAAAACGCTCACCCGTTTTACATTAAAAAGTTATTTGCCGCCATTCGCGATGACCTTCGTGATCTCGGTGTTCATTCTCTTCATGCAGTTTTTGTGGAAGTGGGTGGATGAACTCGTCGGTAAAGGGCTTGACTGGAAAACACTCTCGGAACTTTTTTCATACGCTGCACTGTCCATGGTGCCGCTTGCATTACCAATGGCGGTGCTGCTTTCTTCGCTGATGACATTCGGAAATCTTGCAGAACATTATGAACTCGCTTCGCTGAAATCTTCCGGCCTCTCACTCCTGCGCGTTATGCGGCCACTCATTATTTTCACAGTGATCGTCACGATCGGTGCGTTTGCATTCTCCGATTATCTTCTTCCCTACACCAACCTGAAAATGCTTTCTACGCTTTATGATATCCAGAATCAGAAACCGGAGTTGAGTATTCCCGATGGCGTTTTCTACAACCAGATAGAAGGATATACCATTCGCGTACAGCAAAAATCAAAAGACGGAAAAGGACTTTATGGCGTAATGATCTACGATCAGAGCGAAGGTTATGGCAATACCGCGCTCACAGTTGCTGATAGCGGAAAGATGTCGCAGACAGAAGATAAACATTACCTGCTCATAGAATTATTTCACGGCAATACGTACAAGGATATTACCAATCAGGAACGTTCAGGGATCACGCACCCGTTCATGCGCACTGCTTTTAAAGACCAGGTGCTGCGTCTTGATCTTTCTGCTTTCAAACTCAATCGCACGAACGAAGATCTTTTCAAAGAGAATCAGCAGATGCTCAGCGGCGATCAGCTCGTAAAATATATCGACACCATGTACAGGAGAATGGGCGAACATCGTGATGATTTTTACGGTTCGATGAAGAGCGGTTATTTCATGCGCACCGATAAATTCTGCCGCGAAGCGGATACAGCAAAAACAAATTTCTCCAATGGAAATGTGCTCGACGGATCGACTAAAGCAGAAAAGAAAAAAATTTACGAGGTCGCGATAAATTCAGCGACGAATGTGAAAAGTTCTGTTGAATCGAAGATCAATGAACTCGACGCCGACAAAAAAGAGATCCTTCGTTACCAGATAGAATTCTGGAGAAAATTCACGTACTCTTTCGCTTGTCTCCTCATGT
Organism: Bacteroidota bacterium; assembly: GCA_016194975.1. Taxonomy (NCBI): domain Bacteria; kingdom Pseudomonadati; phylum Bacteroidota; species Bacteroidota bacterium. The sequence continues at coordinate 16,575 of JACQAM010000019.1, read as the reverse complement.
TCTTCATTGGCGCACCGCTGGGCGCGATTATCCGCAAGGGCGGACTCGGCATGCCGGTGGTGATCTCCGTTATCGCATTCATTATTTTCTGGGTGCTGAGTATCATTGGCGAAAAACTTTCCAAAGAAGGAAATGTTCCTCCTGAATTCGGAATGTGGCTCGGTTGCATTTGTTTCATTCCGCTTGGAATATGGCTCACAAGAAAAGCAACTGCGGATTCTGATATGTTCGATCCCGGCGCAATTACAAGAACGATCATAAATATCGGCAGGCGGATTCCGGGTTTCAGAAAAAAAAGAATCGGGAGTGAAGTAGTGGAAATTGAAAGTGATGATTTTCCAAAACCGGAATAACAATGCGTGTTCTGCAACTCTGTAATAAACCTCCCCTGCCCGCTGTTGATGGCGGATGTCTTGCCATGCACGCGATAACGCAGGGGTTGCTCGATGCCGGAATACAGGTGAAAATTTTTTCAATCGTTACGCAAAAACATCCTTTTCAGCAGGAAAAAATTCCGGCAGATTATTTACAGCAAACCGGTTTTGAATTTTCATTCATCGATACTGCTGTAAAACCTGCTGCTGCATTGCGGAATATTTTTTCTTCCGATTCACTCAACATTTCAAGATTTTATTCGAAGGAAGTTGAAAATAAAATAAAACATATCCTGCACAATGAAAAATTCGACATCGTGCAACTGGAAAGTGTTTACATGAGTCCGTACATTTCTGTGATAAAGAAAAATTCTGAAGCGAAAATCATTTTGCGCGCGCATAACGCGGAACACCTGCTCTGGCGCAAGCGCGCAGAGGAAGAAAAAGACGGGCTGAAAAAAAAATGGTTCCGCTCACTCGCGAAAAAAATGGAAACCGCCGAGCGGAAAACTTTTTCTCTCGTCGACGGCATCGTTCCGATTTCTTCTGAAGACGAAAAAGTTTTTTCTTCCATGACCGGGACAAAGTTGTGTACCATTCCGTTCGGAATGAAAAAGGATAAGCATGCCGGGAAGGACGCAGAAAAAAAGAATTCCGTTTTTCATATTGGCGCAATGGACTGGGAACCGAATATTCATGCCGTGGACTGGTTCATTCACGAATGCTGGCCTTTGGTGCTTGAAAAAATTCCAGGCGCAGAATTTCATTTCGCCGGCAAAGGGCTCGTGAAAAATGAAAAACGTTTTTTCGGAAAAAATATTTTTAATCACGGTGAAGTGAATGACTCCGTAAAATTCATGGGAGATCATTCCGTGATGGTAGTTCCTCTGCACAGCGGCGGCGGGCTCAAAATAAAAATTGTGGAGGCGATGATGCGCGGAAAAGCCATCGTTACCACTCCCGTTGGCGCAGAAGGAACCGGCATGATGCATGGAGTGAATGCAGTGATCGCAGATTCTGCCCGTGATTTTTCAGAAGGAATCATAGCTTTGCTCAACCAACCGGAAATGAAGAACACGATCGGCGCCAATGCATCACGCATGGCAGAAAAAGAATTCGGACTCGCTTCAGTCACCGGTAAATTAGTTGAATTCTATTCGCAAATTCTCCGATGAAGATCCTCTGCTTCACATCGCGCGTTCCGTGGCCGCTGGAAAAAGGCGACAAACTCCGGGTGTATCATCAATTGAAACAACTGGCAAAGAATCACGAAATCATCCTGTGTTGTGTGAATGATACACCGCTGCACAAAGATGCGCTGACCGAACTCCATAAATTCTGCAAAGAGGTGCACATCACGGATCATTCAAAGTTCCGGCTGTTTTTCAATCTCGTCGCCGGTCTTTTCTCCGGCATACCGCTGCAGGTGGCTTACTTCACTTCTGGAAAAGCAAAAAGAAAATTCAATGCGGTTGTATTAAAACACAAACCCGACCGTATCTTCTGCCAGCTCATCCGTACCGCAGAATACATCCGTGCTCACCGCAATATTCCGGCCACCATCGATTACATGGATGTTTTTTCGAAAGGCGTAGAAAGAAGGATCGATAAAGTAGGATTTGTAAGGCGCCCGGTTTTCCGGATGGAATGGAAACGGTTGCTGCGTTATGAAAAAAATATTTTCGCCGCTTTCAAAGGACATTGCATCATTTCGCAACAGGATCGTGAATTATTGCCGGTGACAGAAAAAAACAAAGTGGCTGTGATCCCTAACGGAGTGGATACCGATTATTTCAAACCCGTTGCTGCTAAAAAAGAATTCGAACTTATTTTCAATGGTAATATGAATTACCCGCCGAATGTGGAAAGCGTAATTTACATTGTAAAAAATATTCTTCCACTTTTGTGGAAAAGCAAACCCGATGCGCGCCTCATTATTTCCGGCGCTTCACCTTCGAATGAAGTACTCGCATTGCGTTCAGAAAAAGTGATCGTCACCGGCTGGGTGGAAGATGTGCGTGAAAATTTTTCAAGATCAAAAATTCTTGTCGCTCCCATGTTGTCGAGCATCGGGATGCAGAATAAAATTCTGGAAGCGATGGCCATGAAAATTCCCTGCATCACCACTACGCTTTCCAACAACGCGGTAGGAGCAGTTCCCGACCGGCAGATACTCGTTGCCGATTCGCCGGAACAATTTGTGAACGCGATCTGCCTGCTGCTCGATCACCCGGAAAAAGGAGAACGGCTTGCTGAGAATGGCTACCAGCTCGTTCATGAAAAATTCAATTGGGAACAATGCTGTAACTTGCTCGGGAAAGTAATTTCAGATGCGGGCCGTTCCAATTAGTTTTTTAATTTTTCTGTTGTGGTTCGTTTCCTGTGGAGAAAATCCGGGGAAACAAACCGCGAAAAATTCAGCAGACACCACGCGTGATTTTTTTCCTGAAAAATTCTGCGGCGATCATTCCTGCTATTCTCTTTTTTTCAAAGGGAATTTGAAAATAGAATTGCGCGATCATCGCCCTACAAAAAAGGATACGGCTGTGAAACTTTGTATTCCCGCAGCATTCACACGGCTTGAAGACGACAGCATCGATGGACTTTTTATTGCCAATGGAAAAATTCACAACGGCAATAAAATAAATCATAATCTTGGCGGCGCGCTTCTCATTAGCAATGAAAAAGTTTCGATCATGGGAACCAACGATGGAAAAGCGATCACCGATTCACTCGTCGCGCAACTGATTGAAGGAAAAAATTCTTTTTTTCAGCAAATTCAATTGGTCAGAGATTCTCTTCCCCTTCCTTTCCATCGCGATCAGAGTTTATTTCAACGCAGAGCAATCGTTATTTTTCAGAACGGAAAAATCGCGATGGTGGAATCAGACAAAGCGCTCACACTCGAAGAATTCGCGCACGATCTTATGGTGATGAAAGTGTGTGATGCCATTTACACCGATATGGGCGACTGGGATGAAGGTTGGTATCGCGATAAAAAAAACGGTGAAATAAAAATTCTCGGAACCTCATTACTCCGCACTTCAAGGCAAAGTAATTGGCTGGTGTTCACGAATTGATTCTGATACACCGGTGGCCTGCCTGTTTATTCTTACGCGATTCAACTTCGCGCATTGGCAGGCGGGGTGCAAAGAATTTTTCAAACAAACACTGGCAACCACAACTTCTCATTTGGAAAATCACTCAATTTTCTTAACTTAGGGCTGCTTTTTACCTACCTAAACCACTGAACATGAAACGATTTCTCGTTATCCTGCTTCTCTCTCTTCCGATGTTTTCGATGACCGACCCCCGGTCATGGGTTTTTACAAATCCAAATACGGTTTCCAACATCGATGATTATAATCTTGCATTGAGTAAAGCCGAACTTGATCATTATCGTTATCACGACAAACGTTACGTGATGCATTTCGAAAGCGGATTGAATGTGGAATTGCTTTCTTCGAATGAACTGGATGCGCTGAATATTCCTTACAAGTCTGATCGCATTCGTGAAAAAGATCCTGAGTTTGACACGAAACCTATTTTCAAATTAGCAAGCGACGGAACAATTCTCGAAGTACAAACCCGAATCAAATACAAATAACCGGCATGAAAAAGATCTACCTCCTTCTTCTCGTTGCCGGCCTAACCGGTTTTACAGAAAAAACTTTCGCGCAACTTTCGAATGACGATTGTTTCGGCGCGCAATCGCTAGGCACACTCGGCGCTCCTGCCGCATGCCCAAGCGGACTCGGTACCGTTTCCACTTTCAACAATCTCACGAACATCGGTTCGCAAACGGAAACTCCTTACGTAACGCTCATCAATTGTCAACCCACGAATACAACACCGATGGCGAATCCTGCTACAGATGTTTGGTATTCATTTGTAAATAACGGAAACGCTGTGAACATTAATATCACCGGCGGAATTTCCAATCCGAACATTGCAGTTTACCAGGGAAGTTGCGGCGGGCTCATCGGGCGCGGATGTTGCATTGGTTCCGGAAATACGTTGAGTTGCACGATCGATCAGATGGTGATCGGTCAAACGTATTACATACAAGTAAGTGGAGGAAGTCCCGGCGATCAGGGAAATTTCAATATGACTTTACAGAATCAGAATAGTTGCGCTGATTGTTTGCTCTCTTCAAATCTCACTGTGAATCCTCTTCCTGTAAATGGAACTTACCAGGGTGGAACAACAGTAACTTTCTGTTACACGATCACGCAATGGGATCAGCAGAATACAAATTGGCTGCACGGTGTTGTTCCGCTGTTCGGAAATGGTTGGAACATGGCAACGCTTACTAATCTTACCGGCGCTGCAACCTGCGATGGCGGACCCGGAGTGTGGCAATGGTTCAATAATATTCCAACACCGAATGGAAATGAAAATGGATTTTTCTTCGATGGTGATATTGTGCAAGGTGGTCCTGATGGAAATCCTTCGAATAATTTCGGCGACGATTGCCAGGGAAATGTGAACTGGACTTTTTGCTGGACGATCACTGCGCAAAACTGTCCGCCTGCTGCAACAGGAGCCGATCTCAGTGTGAACATCGATACGTATGGCGATGGTGAAACAGGAAACTGGACCAACGTCGCATGTTCGAATGATCCTGTTTATCAATTCAACGCAACATTGAATTGTTGTGCGCCACCGCAAATGACTCAAACAAATATTCTCTGCTTCGGTGGCAACAACGGTTCTGCAACTGCAACTCCTGTTGGAACCGGCCCATTTAATTTCAGCTGGGTGAATTCTTCCAACACTGTTATTCAAACTGCAAATGGACAAGCAGGTGCGAACTCGGTGAATAATCTTACTGCAGGAACTTATACCGTTACTGTTACCGATGTAAATAATAATTGTGTTACAACAGGAACAGTGAACATCACACAGCCAACACAATTGCAATTGCTCGTGAGTTCAACCAACGCAAGTTGCAGCCAGTCGAATGGTTCTGCAACAGTAACTCCGCAAGGAGGAGTTGGCCCTTATGATTTTGTGTGGACCGATGCATTGAACAATGTGATTCAAACTGCGAACAACGTTGCAGGATCGAATACGATGAATAATCTTGCGCAGGGAACTTACAACGTTCTTGTTACTGATGCGAATGGTTGCCTTGCAAATATTTCCATTACTGTTCAAGGTTCTCCCGGAAATCTTACCGCTACAGTTACGAATACAAATGAATCTTGCGCAGGCGCGTGTGATGGAACTGCAACGTGCACCGTAAGCGGCGGAACTGGCCCTTACACTTTTCAGTGGGGAGCGAATGCAGCAAATCAAACTACACAAACAGCAACGAATCTTTGCGCAGGAACTTACACTGTGAATTATGCCGATGCAAGTAACTGTTCAGGATCGCAAACAATTGTTGTTACATCACCACCTGCAGTAACAACAACTGCATCTGCAAATCCATCTGTAATTTGCATCGGGCAATCATCAACACTCACTGCAGTTGCAGGCGGTGGCACAGGCGCGGGTTACACCTACACGTGGACACCTGCGGGCACGGGCACCACTGCGAGCGTAACAGTTTCTCCGGTGGTAACAACAGTTTATACTGTGCAAGTGAGCGATGGTAACGGATGTCCGGGGCCAATCGTAAACGTAACAGTAACTGTTCATCCTCCACTCAACGTAACACTCACTGCGAATCCAACTTCAATTTGCACAGGAGGAAATTCTACACTCACTGCAGTTGGTACCGGTGGAAATGGCGGGCCTTACACCTACACCTGGTTGCCAGCGGGAACTGCCGGAAATACTTCTACTGCTTCTGTTTCACCTGCAGTGAATACAACTTACACGGTGATACTTTCTGATGGATGCACTACTCCGAATGATTCTGCTTTTGTAACAGTGAGTGTGAGTCCTCCTCCTGTTGTTACATTCTCCGGAACTCCGCTCACCGGCTGTGCTCCGCTCGCAGTTACGTTCACCAACAATACAGCAGGCAGCACAAGTTGTCTCTGGGATTTCGGCAATACAATTACTTCTACCAATTGCGGGCCGAATGTGAATGCACTTTACAATCTTCCGGGATGTTACAATGTGACGCTTACGGTTACGGATGCAAACAACTGCGTGGGAACTTTAACGATGCCAAATTATGTTTGTGTGAGCCAGAATGTGAATGCAGATTTTTCTGCATCGCCACAACCGACAAATATTTTTGAAACGAATATCACGTTCACCGATCTCTCCACCGGAAATCCAAATTCATGGACGTGGTATTTCGGAAATCTCGACAGTTCATTCGTGGAGAATCCTGTTTATCAGTTTCCGAATGAGCAGCCCGGATGTTATGATGTTATTCTCATTGCTAATAATGCGAATAACTGTCCGGATTCCGATACGCTGCAGGTTTGCATCGATCCGGAGTATTCTATTTATTTCCCGAATGCATTTACACCGAACGGTGATGGTATCAATGACGTATTCACCGGCGTGGGTGAGGGAATAAAAAAATACGAGATGTGGATCTTCGATCGGTGGGGAAATCTTATTTACTATACCGACGATATCAATCATCCGTGGGATGGAACTGTGCAGGGAAAAAGCGGAAAGATCTGCCAGCAAGATGTGTACGTCTGGAAAGCAAGTGTGATTGATGTGTTTGACAAGAAACATAAATTCATCGGCCACGTTTCACTGATAAAATAAAAAACGAAGTAGCGTCGGGTTATCCTTCGACTCGCGCTCAGGATGACCAAGCGGAGTCGGGTGTAACACCCGACACAACCAGGAGAAATTTATGAGCAGGGAAAAAACACTCGTCCTCAATTCAAAACAAATCGGCCAGCGCATCAATCGCCTGGCGTGGCAATTGTTTGAACAATGTTATGAAGAGAAAGAAATTATCATTGCAGGAATTGCTTCGAGCGGATTTGTGATCGCAAAAAAAATAGAAACAGTTCTGCTTTCCATTTCTCCAATGAAGATCACGCTCATCGAACTCTGCATTGACAAAGAGAACCCGCTTTCAAAACCAACCATCAAAGGCGGAAGTATTTCCGATCTCAGCGGAAAAACAATTGTGGTGATCGATGATGTTTCCAATTCAGGCCGCACGCTCATGTACGGCGTAAAATTTTTTCTTGAGTTTCCTGTGAAGTCGGTACTCACACTTGTACTCGTTGATCGCGATCATAATCGTTTCCCGGTGAAGACAAATTTTGTGGGGCTCTCGCTCGCCACCACCATGCAGGAACATATTTCTGTAGAACTCGCCGAAGGAAAAGATGCGGTGTATCTCGATTGAGAAATTTCTTCGCGGCTTAGTTTAGTTCGAGACTGCCAATCGTTACCTGCAAGCCGTGTTTCGAGTTTCAAATAAATGTACGTATCTTTGAAAAAATCATACGTACATGACCTCCAAATTGACATTATCTATTGAAAAGGCTGTTATTCAAAGAGCAAAGGACTATGCCAGCAAGACTGGGCGAAGTCTTTCAGACCTTATTGAATCTTATCTGGAGACCTTAGTGCAATCGGACAAGGAATCCGATTCATCTCAATTGCCTCCAAAACTCAGGTGCCTTTTCGGATCTGCACATATTCCGAGAGGACTTAACCACAAAAAAGAAATCAGAAAAATTCTTTCCTCAAAAGACAAAAAATGACAGATATTTTTCTTGACACCGATATTATTCTGGACTTCCTGGGTGACAGAAAGCCGTTCTCAAAGTTTGCCGCTCAAATCTTCGTGGGGACACATAATGGCCAGTTTAGACTTTACACGTCAAGCAATTCAGTGACTACAGCATACTATATTCTTTGCAAAAATGTTGACGACAATAAAGCAAGGTCGCTCCTAACTGACTTACTTGACTACTTACAAGTCATACCCGTAACAGAAAAAATCCTGCGCCACGCACTGAACTCAGACTTCAATGACTTTGAGGACGCTGTTCAACACCACAGTGCATTGACAGTTGACAAAATAAAATTCATAATTACCAGAAATCTCAGAGACTACAAAAAGAGTCAAATTAAAGCAATCAGTCCCGACCAATTATTCTCAAACTGATTCTTAGATCGGTCAGCCGCTGATCGAGCGGGATGTAACATTAAGCATAAAACATTTTAAAATGAGAAATCTCCTCCTCTCCCTTTTCCTCGCCATTCCCTTTCTCCTCTCAGCAGAATTTCCTTCAGACACAAAAATGAAAACCCACGTTGAGAAAAATGATTTTTTCGGGTTCATGCTGGCGTATGAAAAAGATTCTGCTTCGCTCGGCCAGGAGGATCATTATTATTTCGGCGCTTATTATCATTCCTGGTTCGGAAATGCTGCTACTTCAAATTATTTTATCGATCAACTGTTGAATCAAAAAGAATTTCATCCCGATGATTCGCTGGCTTCGCAACTGGTGCTGCTGCATTTCGGAAATTCTCTTCGTCTATTCAATTATGCGCAGGCGGCGAAAGATGCTGTTGTTATTGAAACCAAATATGCAAACGTGATCGATACAACAACTATGGAAGATATCAGAAACGGAGATGGAATGGTAAAAGCGCTCGCCGATGTGGCTCCGCAGGAAATGATCCGCAACGGCGATCTCGACATGATGTACACACGCGATCTCGCGGGATTGCTGCGAATAAATGTGGAATTGAACGGTGTGAAAGGAAAATTCATTGTGGACAGCGGCGCCAATCTTTCCACCATTTCAGAATCGGAAGCTGCGCGCATGCATGTGAAAATTCTCGATGCCAGTTTCGGTGTTACTTCTTCTTCGAAAAAAAATGTGGGCGCGGAATTAGGCGTGGCCGATGAATTGAAATTCGGAAACGTAACTTTTCATCACGTGGTATTTATTGTCATGCCCGACAAAAATCTGCGCTTCGCCGGCGGACTCTATAAAATAAAAGGGATCGTTGGCTTTCCCGTGATCGCGCAGCTCGGCGAGATCCAAATAAAAAAGAATGGGCACATTTTTTCTCCCTATACATTAACCACTTCTTCTTTTCATAATCTCGGGATGAATGGAAATACTCCTTTTGTGAATATGAAAATTTTCGGAGAAGAACACGCTTATATTTTTGACACCGGAGCGGCGGCTACTATTTTCGACGGAAATTTTCAGAATCATTATTCCGATTCACTTAAAAATGTGAAAGAAGGAAAGTCTGCTGTGGGCGGAGCAGGCGGCGTTCAGAAAGTTTCCATTCTCCTGCTCACGCACGTGCGCTATCACATAGGAACAGCGGGCAATGAACTGAAACGCGCTTCTGTGCAAACGAGCGGCGTGGTGGAAGCATTTGAAGATTATTATGGAATAGTGGGTGAAGATATTTTTTCGCAATGGGATACGATGACCATCAGCTTCACGAATCACTTTGTGGATTTTAATTAAGCGCTGCACTTTTTCTTTACAAAAACATTCTTCAATATATGGCAAATAATATTGCCACTGATTACACATAGATTACTACTGCTTACTGCTTACCGTCCACCGCCGCTTTTTACCCCGATCTTTTCCAGCACATCAAAAATAATTTCGGGATTTAAAAATTCTCCCGCGTTATCAGCGCGCGAACGGTAACGGATAATTCCATTATCGCAAATGAGAAAAGTAGAAGGCATGGGAAGTCCTTCTTCGTAACCCGAACGTCCCTGGAATGGAACAGATTCTTTTTCAATATGCGTTCCGTATGCAATGGAAGTTTTTTGGCCGGGATCGGCAAGAATGCGGAATTCAATTCCTAATTTTTCTGCCATCGCTTTATTTGTTCCCATATCATCGGGGCCAATACCAAGCAATAAAATATTTTTTTCGCGCAGCTTCGCACTGCTTTTCCCGTACGTGCGCAACATCATGTGACACGCGGGACACCAATCGCCACGGATAAAAAGTAAAAGCACCGAACGTTTTTCTTTCAGATCGGAAAGTCGCACCACATTTCCAGTCTGATCCTGCAATTCAAAATCAGGAGCCGGAGATCCCACGCGTGTATCACCTTGTTTTTCCTTGATCTTTTTCATGCTCCTTCCTTCAATTACAAAAACCGATACGAGGTGCGCAGTGAACGCCATTGGAAGAACAGGATAAAACCAGGCCTGCCATCCCTGCGGATAAAAAATATTCACGCAAACATAAGCGCCAATACACAGCAGGATCAGCGGTGGTTCTGCCCAAAGTAATTTTGTGTGCAACATTGCTTTGTAAAAAATAAGACGGAACAACGGAAGAATAGCAGTAATAAAAATGATCACAGTGAAAAAAGGAAAACGTGCATGCCCGTGATCGAGTGTGTAACCGAGAATCGGCCCCAGTATCGCGAGCATGACGAACTGGTACCATGAACTCAGCTTCGGAACTTCAGACAGTGTAAAAAAATACGCAACGAGTGCGAGTGCGCTCGCGATGGACGTGTAACCGGAAAATAAAGTGGCGACCGAAGCGGCGCCAAGACCAATGCCGGCCGTAGTAAGATGATGCATTTTTTTCATGATCCTGATCTTAATAGTGAAACAAGTTACGAAGTGAAAATGAATTTATGGCACTCAAGGAAAAATCGGTAGTGGCTCAGTTTGTTGCTTTCCTATTCAACTTCGCGCCTTCGTACGCAATAGCTCATGGGCCAGCCCGCGCGCTGCGTGAGGCGGTATTCGTACCTGAGAAATATTTTCATGAGTTCCGAAAATCTTTCCCGGTCGTTTCCCACCCACTTCACGATCTTCATGGTCTGATTTTTGGAATGTTCTTCAAGAATTGTTTTGCGTAAATTCATCCCGATATTTACAGGGATTAAATTAACAAAGCTTTCCCGAAAAGAAATGAACCGTATAATTATTTTATTTTTTATTTTTTTCAGCGCAACTCCGATGTTGCATTCCCAATGCGCATTTCCGAAACGTGTGGATATTGCAAAACTGAGTCCGTCTATTCCGAATTCAGAACGCGATCCCGATTATAATTTTGCAGTTTACAATTCGCCTTACGTAGAAAATTTTCATCCTATTGGATGGTCGCCAGATGGAAAAGCAGCTTATCTCGTTTGGGGAGAGCATCGTTCCTCCTGCAAATTCGGTGTGGTGGTTTATGATGCAATGAAAGATACCCTTGCCGGAAAATGGTTTGAAAATATGGATGGAACAAACCTGCTGGATGAAAAACAGGTTCCGGCATTCTGGGAACGTGATAAAGACAGCATTCAACCGCTGCTGAAAAAATTCCACATCAATTGCAGCGACACGATCAACTATGTTGATTTTCCTATTATGAAAAATAATTCGACGTGGAGCATTGAATACACCCTGGCTCCCGCAAAAGATGATAACCGTTTTTTCGAAGGAATGACTGCGACGATCGTTACGCCCGGCGATTCCGTTCACATCAATGATCCGCATATCCGCGCGCTTGATATTCAGCCGACCGGTTTGTGGTTCAGCCCCAATGGAAAATATGCGCTGCTCATTATTTATACAGAAACCGGTTTAGGCAACGGTGTCAATGCCCCGCACGATTTCAATTATCTTGCAAAAGGAATTCGCGTTCCCCAATGAGCATTGACTTCTAAAAAACAATCATCATGAAATTTAAATTTTTTTTTTCTCTCTCCACTTTTTTTCTTTCCACTTTTTTTCTTCGCGCACAATCGCCCGGCTGGACCGACCAGATGGGGAGTCACGATGGCGACAAGGGAAATTCCATTGCTTCTGATGCATTTGGGAATATTTATTCGGCGGGAATTTTTTATGACACGATCGATTTTGATCCGGGCCCCGGTGTGTACACCGTGCCATTTCAATATGGCGGAATGTATTTGCAGAAGTTAGATGCGAATGGAAATTTTCTCTGGGTAAAAGTGTGGCAGATCTATAATGTGGATGAAATAACGCTTGATGCAAATGGAAATATTTATCTGACAGGAGGATTTCAACTCACTACAGATTTCGATCCGGGCCCCGGAGTTTATAACATGACTTGTCCCGGGTTCATTAACACGTTTGTGATGAAATTAAATCCGCTGGGGAATTTTTTATGGGCGAAAGGAATTATCGGTGCGCAGTGGAATGAAGCTTACTCGATCGCTGTCGATGGATCAGGAAATGTTTTCACTACAGGTTTCTTCAACAGCACTGCCGATTTTGATCCGGGTTCGGGAACGGATAATCTTACTCCTGCCGGAAGCGATATTTTTGTTCAGAAGCTCGATGCGAATGGAATTTTTTTGTGGGCCGACCAGATGGGAGGTTCAACCGGCGAACAGGGACAGGGAATTGCGGTGGATGCCAATGGATATTCTTACATCACCGGATTTTTTACAAGCACACCCTGCGATTTTGATCCGGGCCCCAGCTCTACTTTTACCTCTTCCACTGCTAATTGGACAATTTTCATTGAGAAACTTGATCCGATGGGAAATTTTGTGTGGGTGAGAAAAGTAGGCAACAGCAGTTACAATGAAGGAAATTCAATTGTGCTCGATAACGCAGGACATCTTTATGTGACGGGCTATTTTTACCAGAGTTGTGATTTTGATCCGAACAGCGGAAGTTATGTTCTGTCTTCACTCGGCACGAGCGATATTTTCATTCTCAAGTTAGACACTGCCACTAATTTCATTTGGGCAAAACGGGAAGGCGGAAATCTTGAAGATGAAGGAAAAAATATTATTACGGATGCAACGGGAAATGTTTACCTCACCGGATTTTTCAAAAACAATTCTGATTTCGATCCGGGTGCAGGAACTTTTTTTCTCACTTCTTCCGGCGTGGAAGATATTTTTGTTCAGGTACTCGATGCATCCGGAAACCTGGTGTGGGCAAAAAAAGCGGGAGGCACTGCTATCGATGTAGGAAATTCTGTTACGGTGGATATGAACGGAGTGGTGACCGCCACAGGATATTTTGATTCCACAGCAGATTTTGATCCGGGCCCCGGCGTGCATAATTTAGTTTCTGCAGGATATGAAGATATTTTTATTACGCAGATGAATCTCACGACACAGGTTGCTCCTTCTTCGGGCGAAAATTATTTTTCTGTTTTTCCCAATCCATCTTCCGGTGAATTTAAAATTGAAACAGATCCCGCATTCCGTCCGAAAGAAATTCGCGTTACAGATGTTGCAGGAAAATTAATTCTCGAAGAATCTGTAGCAGGCCAAACTCAATTCCGTATCGACAAACTTCCGGCAGGAGTTTATTTGCTGATACTGACAGATGAAGAGGACAGAACACTTTGTAAAAAGATCATCAGTACCGACTGATCATTTTTTCGCGATCACCCAATTTTCCAATTCGCGCGTGAGATCATACTGAAGATCTTCTTCCAGTTCCGAAATTACTTTCCTGATCTTTTCGAGTTGCGTTGAATACAGATTGGAAAGTTTCGTGGTGTCGTAAATGGGAATTCCATTCTTTTTAATACACGCAATAAAATAAATAAGAATCTCGGCCTCCGCTTCTTTTTTCCCGACGTAGCGGATGAATTTATTATTGCTCCGGAGAATTGCACGAAGGCTTTTTTTGGTGAGATAAAGATTGGAGCGGTTCATTTCAGTAAACTGCCGGTCCATTTCAGCTTTCACTTCTGTAAGGTATGCGCGCAGGTCATGCGATTCGTAAATGAGATACGTGAGTAATTCTTTATTTTCTTTTTTGAATCGCGCAAGACGAAGGCAGAGTTCCACAACATCGCCGGGCTCCAGTTCCGCAAGTTCTTTTTTCAATTCATTGACAGTTGCCGATTTCATCGCAAAGAATTTATTTCACCGCGATCACACTGATCTCAATATGCATTCCTTTGGGCAATGCAGCAACGCCCACTGTTTCGCGCGCAGGAAACGGCCCCTTCCCGAAATAAGAAGCGTACACTTCATTCACTGTTTTAAAATTCCCGACGTTGGTGAGATAGATAGTAGTTTTCGCAATATCATTCATCGTGAGATGCGAAGAAGAAAGAATCGCCTTAATATTTTCCATCGCGCGTTTTGTTTCCGACGAAATATCACTTGTATCCGGTTTTCCATTCGACGGATCAATACCTACCTGCCCGGAAACAAAAACTGCATTCCCTTTTCTTATCGCCTGCGAATAGGGACCGATAGGTTTCGGCGCTGAATCCGTTGAGATGACATTTACCGGCACATCATTTTTTTTATTCCTGAAAAAATTCAGGTAAAGCAATGCGCTGATCGCGAGAAGAGCGGTGAGATAAAATGCGGTGTGTTTCATTGGTTACAAATTACGAACAAGTTCAGGACGAATATACGAATCGCTGATCGTTTGTTATTTGTCGGTAGTGTATCAGTTTGGATTTTGACAATATTTTCAGTTTGAAACTTAGTGCCATTGTGTCTTTGTGGCATCGCGAAATTTCATGGATAACAAAACAATTTTTATCTGGAAAATACTTACGAGGCCACAAAGTCACAAAGGCTCAAAGAAATATCAAAAATTTCAAACTGACCCACTACCTATTTGTCATAAATCGCCATCAAATATTCACTATCTTGTAATAGCAATCACGATCATTTCTTCATCCCCACAACAAAAAAAATCATGAAGAAATATTTTTTTCTGTTTTTCCTTTTTATTTCTCCCGTAATTTTTTCTCAGAACACCTGGATTCAGAAAGCGAATTTTCCGGGGCCGGGGAAAGATTATCCTACTTCATTCAGCATCGGCACGAAAGGATATTTCTGTTGCGGTGCGAGTTCTGGTTTCGGAAATGCGGTAAGCGATGCGTGGGAATACGATCCTTCCACTGATGTGTGGACTCAAAAAGCAAATTGTCCGGGCCCGGGAAGATGGATACCAAGCGGATTTTCTATTGGCAATCTCGGTTATGTTGGATTAGGATACGATAATACCAACAATCCGCTATCCGATTTTTATTCTTACGATCCTTCAACTAATCTCTGGACGGCGATCGCTGCATTTCCCGGAACACCGCGCGCAAGTGCTGTCGACTGGAGCATCGGCACACGCGGATACGTGTGTACAGGATTGGGTGCGGGATTCAGTGCGGTGATGAATGATCTCTGGGAATATGATCAGGTAACAAATTCATGGACGCAAAAAACTCCGCTTGCCGGCCCTGCCAGATCAGAAGCAGTTGGATTTTCTATCAGTAATAAAGGTTATGTTGTTTCCGGTTATGATGGAAGTGCCGGATGGTTGAGTGATCTCTGGGAATGGAACCAGGCAACTGATACGTGGACGCAGCTCGCAAATATTCCGGACGGACGCGTGGATGCCGCAGGATTTGCAATTGGTTGCAAAGGATATCTTGTTGCAGGCGAATCACAATCTTCAGGAACTTATGCAAATGATATCTGGATTTATGATGTGGCTTCCAATTCGTGGACACAAGGGCCTTCGATAGGTGGTGTGAATCGCGATGAACTCACAGCAGTGAATATTAATTGCAAAGGATACCTCGCGTACGGGCAAAATGAATCAGGATCTTATGAAAATGATCTCTGGGAATACACGCCGGACACCGTAGCAGCCAACTGTTGTGTTACAGCACCACCACCTCCTCCACCGCCACCGCCGCCACCGCCGCCTGCTGATGCGAGTGCATTCACTGTTCCGAATGTTTTCACTCCGAATGGTGATGGTGTGAATGATCTTTTTTTAATGAATGAAAAAAATATCACTTACTATTCCATTGAAATTTATGATCGCTGGGGAATAAAAATGTATTCGGGAAATGATGTGACAAAAGGATGGGACGGAAAAACGAATGGGAAAGCTGCATCTGACGGAACGTACTACTACCTCATTTTTGCAACGGGAATAGACGGAGTGAAATATGATCAGCACGGATTCCTGACACTGGTGAGATAAGATTGGAGTTTCGGGTTTTGTCCCGATAGCTATCAGGATAATTTTTTTTTTATTTTTATTTCATCAGCACTATTTTCTGTGTTGTCGAAATTTTACCATTCACTTCCAGGATGCAGAAATAAATTCCGTTGGAAAGATTTTCTCCGTTGAACGGAAGCTGGTAATTTCCTTTTTCGGTTTCCGCATCGTTGATCTCGTTGAAAACAATATTGCCCGGTTCCTCCGTTGCTTTTAGCGTAACACGATCATTGTTTGACCATTTTTTTACTGCAGATAATTTTGCCGTCTTTACTTTTTACTTGCAACAAATAAATTCCGCCGGGAAAATTATCTGAAACAATTTCTATTTCATTCATCGTTGCTTCACTCCAAATC